>JAREAI010000166.1:0-5793 GCA_029240435.1 Nitrososphaeraceae archaeon
TGGTTTCAAGGGTCAAAAAGTAGCTATTATCGCATCAAACTGGATTACTCCAAAGAAAGTTAGAAAGTTTAGTGCAGTATGTACTGATGGTATAATAGCTGGAGACTTTATCACACAAGAAATTACCATTGACCATGAAGATTCTACTGTAATTCCACGCCGTCAACAATTTCAAGAACCCTTGACCTTGGAATTACAAAGTCTATTGGATACGATAGATGGCAAAATTAGCAAGCCAGTTATTTCGGCAGTTGATGCAACAAATGTTACACGAGTAGCAGAAGCAGCACTTTTATCTAGTAATACTGGCTCCCCAATTTATCTGGATCTGAAGTGATACATGAAAAAATCAATGCTTGATATCCTCGCATGCCCTATAGACAAACACTATCCATTAGAATTGTTTGAAATTAATATAAAAAAATATAATTACAATAATAATAATCATAATAACAGTGATATTGTCATATCTGAAGGTATTTTGTTTTGTACGAAATGCTCTCGTTATTATCCAATTATAGAAGAGATTCCAGTCATGCTACCAGATGAACTTCGTGAAAAGCAAACAGATATTGACTTTCTGCGGAAATGGAGTGATAAAATTCCTGAGAAAGTCATAAAGCGTGGAAATCCTTGGCATCTTTCGGATATAAAGAACTATAAAATAGAGAAATAGGAGGAGGATAAGTTATGCAAGATCATCATGATAATAGTAAAAATACTTCAAATAGTCATCGTAATAATTATGCTAATGCTCCCGGTGTAACAAACTATATTTCAACCACTGCGAGAATTGGCAAAAATGTAAAGATATGGCATTTTGCATATGTTGGAGACGATACAATAATTGGTAATAATGTTATGATTGGTTCACTGACTCATGTGGATTACAAAGTAAAAATCGGCGATAATACAAGAATTGAAGGTTCTGTATATATTCCTCCGTTAACATCAATAGGAAAAAACGTATTCATTGGTCCAGGCGCTACTTTTACTAATGATCCATATCCTATGAGCCGAAAAATGGTTGGAGTTGTCATAGAGGATGATGCAATTATTGGCAGTAGAGCGGCAATACTGCCTGGAGTAAGAATTGGAACAAACAGTATTGTGGCAATGGCGGCAGTAGTAACAAAAAATGTACCACCCAATGTTGTTGTCATGGGCCACCCTGCTAAAGTGAAATATTCTAGAAGTGAATATGACAAGAAAAAAGCTGATTGGGAATCAAATAATTCTCATTAATTTGTCGTAAAACCTTAATCCGATTAACGTCCGAAAATTAAACCTGAATAACTTTCCATCTGATGACCACTAAATTTTATTTAGAATATTCAGATATTTTATTATTATCATATATAAAATTAATAGCCATTTAGAAAACCTTGATTACTCTAATTTCTTAATTATTTTTCTGATGAAACTTTATCAACTGTAGTTTCGCACGCAGGATTTGCTTTCATTAATATAAAATCTGAGTTTTGTTTGTTCTTAGATATAACTTTGGCAAAATCATACTTAGAACATGCTACAACTATCATCGTTTTATCGCTTGGATATAGATCAAAAGCAACACCTTGTTGTCGCTCAACGTCTCCTATATAATCTTTAAGTCTTGATTCAAGGGAAGATAGTAATTCTATCTTGTCTCCTCTCATCTCGTTTGGATCTAATGTCCAAGCAATGACCACTTTCGTTCTACTTGCCTTCAGGTCGCGTTTCCTTAAAATATCCCTTATTTCATCTATCAAGTGTTTTATATAGCCTTCTATGGCTTTGAGAGTTCCATTAACGAGATACATCAATGGTCCTGCGCCGCTCAGAGATGAACTGATCGCCCTTAGGTCATACAATCCATTTGCAACATCATCTAGATATATGTCGCTGTATCCATGATGCATAACTTCCCTACGGCTGTTAGCATCGTGGGTATGTTTACAGATTTCTAAGATGCTGGCCATCCCTGTGTAATGTCCTAAGATCTTGATAGAATGGACAAATTCTGCAGAAATAACATTTACATAATTCAATTTACCATGCATGTTAGGATCATATAGCATTTTGGTGATGTGTGTATCCTGTCTTGATTTTAATGAACCTATCAAAGTTTCAGAGGCTATAACATCATCTGTGTTGATTGGCATATAATAATAGAAAACATCCTTGCCTACTGACATACCTGTTATATGTTCGATTAATGCAATGTTTTCGTTACTCCCACCTATTCCTGTGGGAAGAGTATAGATAATTGAAGAACCTCTTTTCAAGGCTCTAATTGCATCCCTAAACTTGGATGTAACATCACTCTTTACCTCTTGTCCTATCTTCCGGATTCTTGGTGCAAAAAATATATAGGCAGCATCGCTAATTGCAACGTCAATCGGTTCAAGACCTAATAAGGGCTCATCCTCTACCAAAGCGCTCACATTAGGATAGGTCCGGGCAATATCTGGCTTTAATGTAATAGCCATTCGAGCAGATTCATCGATTAACGAAACCTTTGAGCCTTTAATTGCAATAGAAGAGGCAATGCGGTACCCTTCCGTACTTAGTCCATATACCGCCGCAGTTATTGTTGTTGATGACGCTGATCCGGCGCTCAAATTATATAACGACCCCTCTCCACATGCGCATAGCCCCGATCTCCTTAGCTATCTAAAGGAGGGTTAAAGAAAAGGTTTTTCCATTGCAATTACCTCATTTGATTAACTTTGAGAGTTTGGTTTGATATTTTAACACCAAAACAGGTAATGTTTTTTAAACCCGCAATAGATTTGTTCAAGGAAGCTGGTCATGAATCATTATGCACATCTAGGGAATATAGAGAAGTAGTAGAGCTATCAAAGATTAAGCAGCTTCATCTTAAAATTGTTGGAAGACACGGCGGAGCCGGAAAATACGAAAAACTGTGTGAAAGTGCTAATAGGATATTTGAACTCGCTCATCTAGTAAAGCAATTCGAGCCCGATGTTGCGATATCTTTTTCTTCGCCCGAAGCAGCTAGAGTTGCATTTGGACTTGGAGTCAGCCATATTGGATTCAATGATTCCCCCCATGCTGAAGCCGTTGCAAGACTTACAATACCACTTATAGACCATCTGTTTTCTCCGTGGGTTATACCTTATTCTGCATGGAATAGATTTGGGATTCCAAAAACTAGGATAACAAGATATAGAGCATTAGATCCTGTTGTGTGGCTCAAACGCAACCCTTTATCTTCATCATCATCATCGCCATCCAATTTGGTCAATGAAATCGGTCTTGAAACATCGAAAAAGAATATTTTGATTAGAGTAGAAGAGACAAAAGCTTCCTATATCGCAGACAAAAAGATAGAAAACAGCATCTCTATGGTCGATGCTATTGTCGATAATTTATCTGTGGCGACTAACATAATTATTCTGTGCAGATATGAGGACCAGATAACCGAATTAACAAAAAGATATGATGGAAGAGCATATATTATGCAGAACGTTCTCGACGGTACCTTATTAATATCATTAGCTGACTTATTCATAGGGGCTGGAGGGACAATGACAGCCGAAGCATCATTACTTGGAAAACCTACTATCTCTATCGCTCCTGTTCGCTTTTACATTGAAAAGTACTTGATCAATTCAGGTCTCGTAAAACGGGCCATTAGTTCCAGAGACCTTATTCGGTTAAGTAACAAGATGCTATTAGACAAACACTATACTACGACTCAAGAGAATCGAGCGAGGCATATACTTGATAGTATGGATGATCCCATTGATAAGATGTTTTCATTTATAACAAATCCTGCGTAACATTCTAAAGATAGTAAAATATACGAAAATATGCCCGGAAGCCCGGTAGAGGAAAGTGAAATTCCGTCGAATGTAGTGGCCAAGCATAGAGGCCTTTGGAGCCTTTGACCCCAGTTCGAATCTGGGCCGGGCTAAGTTTTCTTTTTGTTTAATTATGATAAAGAACCATCTTCAAATAATATTATATTGATACTTATAGCAGTAAACATCAATCTCTGCTATAGTTTATCGTTATGTTTGAACAATAAAACGGCATCTTTCTAAATTACTTCTAAAAAATAAAGAATACCAATACAGTGAAGTATAATTATCTACTTTCCCCAGGAAACAAAATTATTCAAGCGAATTGGTATTATAGACTTTTGATGTTATTCTCTGTAATTTTTTGATAATCAATATTATATATTTGACTCAACGCGATTTTATCACAAAGCTATCTGCAAAAGTTATCATCATAGAGATCTTTGTTGTTATCATTTACAATTTAGTCTTTTAAGTAATTTGCAACAGTTCTCGTCAGGTTTTGGAAAGCATCATCGACGTACTTTTTCCGTTTTGGAACTCCCTCTTTATAACCGGCGAGCCTATGCCTAGAAAGGAGAATCATTTCTTCCTGTTCTTTTGGATTTGGGGAACCGAAAGAGATTCGTAACTCAAGAGCTCTTTGAGGAGTAACTTCTTGAATCAAATTTAATAATTCGTTTGGTTGCAGATGTAATTCAATTTTTTCCAATACCTCCTTAATATCTTGTTCTTCTAACATTATAACCTGGGTTTTATTTTTGCGAGCTGCTTTCTCAACAAGAGATCCAACTAGTTTGTGAGCAATACGAAATGGTATTCCCTTCTTTACAACTAATTGTTCTGCAATATCAACTGATAGAGCATAGCTATTGTTTGCTGACTCTTGCATTCTCCCTGTGTGAACATCAATTGATTTTACAACTCTGTTTACTATTTTTACAGCTTCAAGAGCAGTACTTGATGCTCTCCATAGATGGGGTTTTAACTCTTGCAGGTCTCTGCTGTAGCCCGATGGAAGAGCTTTTACAATTGAGAGGATCGATACCAAATTACCAAGAACAGACGATGCTTTTGCCCTGACAAGTTCTAAAGGATCTGGATTCTTTTTCTGCGGCATTGCGCTAGATGTGGAACTATATTCATCAGAGATCTCCAAATATCCAAACTCAGCTGTCGACCAGAGTATAAAATCTTCCGCCAATCTACTTAACGTAGTCATAAAGATTGAGATCCCTGAAGTATACTCTATAAGCGCATCCCGTGAACTAGTTGCGTCAACAGAATTTCTTATTAATCCGTCAAAGCCTAAAAAAACAGCAGTTGTTCTTCTATCAATGTTAATGGTTGATCCACCTATTGCACATGCGCCCAGCGGTGATTGGTTGTTTCTTCCATATGTAATATAAAACCTATCCATATCTCTAAAAAGTGCATCGGAATAGGACAAAAGATAGTGAGAAAAGGTTCCTATCTGAGCTTGCTGAAGATGAGTATACATAGGCATTACACTTTCTTTATTCTCGGTTGCCTTTTCTAATAGAGAATCAATCAGATCAATAATTGCTAGACAAATATTGTTAATATCATCACGCACCTTCATTCTAATGTCAAGTATTACCTGATCATTTCTCGATCTTGCAGTATGCATTTTACCGCCAGCATCGATGCCAGCTTGTTTTATCACAAATGCTTCTAATGATTCATGAATGTCTTCAAAAGTGTCTGTTTTTAGCTGTAAAGGATTCTTTTTAATATCCTCCAAAGCTTGCAAGATTTTCTTTAATTCTGACATAGTCAAAATGCCAATATCATACAACATCATAGAATGTGCTTCGCTTCCCATAATGTCATAATTTAATATACCTTGATCAATATCTATGGAAGAGAGAAACTTCAAAGTATCATCATCGAGTGTACCTCTCGGTCGTGACCGATACATAAATAGACTAATAAAATAGTTTTATTTTAAGATATTATATAT
>JAREAI010000167.1:0-7355 GCA_029240435.1 Nitrososphaeraceae archaeon
TAATAATATTTTTGTACAAGCAGATAGATCTAGGTTGACTCAAGTTATTTCTAATCTGCTAAGTAATGCTGTTAAATTCACTAAAAAAGGAACTATTAGCGTTACTACACAAATAGAAGAAGAACAAGACGATCAAAATGATGATGGTGATGATAATGGTAGTAATAAGGTTGTTGTTATCAGTATCAAAGACACAGGTTCTGGAATAAGTCCTGAAATGTTTCCTAGGTTATTTTCAAAGTTTGCTACAGAATCTGACAAAGGTACTGGATTGGGATTGTTTATTGCCAAGAGTATTGTTGAAGCTCATGGAGGTAAGATATGGGCTGAAAATAATGCTGATGGTAAGGGAGCCACTTTTGTTCTTAGTCTTCCAATATCAATTTAAAGATGAACCATCAGTGATAAAAAGGACTATATAGACATATATGAAAAGAAGATAGAACTGTGAAAGATAATGGTGATAGTCGATGAAGCTGATATTAATTTAGGATCCTAAAGTAGAAGTGTTAATCAATTAGCATTTGTACTTTCTAAAGTAATGTGTTTAACGCATAAAAGTATCACACATTATGTAAGAAAAGAAATATAAAAATATATGTCAAGAATAATGAGCATCGAAATAGAAAGACTCATCTAATATTAATGGAAGATATTTAATGCTCGTTCATATTCTATTAAACATGCTTATTATTATCTATGCTATGTATGATATATTTTTTATAAAATTTTTCGAAGATGTCTTTTTACTTCTAATGGAAAGATGATAAAAGATATCGGCACAATAAGTAGTTCTATCTGATCATCGTAGATCAATTTATTATGCCCCCAAATATATGAATAATGTGGCTTATCAAAATCTATCTAAGGATAAAATTCATAAGTATAAAGATAATTGCCTCACTATTCTGTCCTTATCGCCAAAGATACGCTATGTAGGTATAATAAATAATTTTGGACAAACATTAGCAGGACAATTACGTAAAGGCGTAGTACCATTACTGAAGCCGGATGAATCTAGGAATGAACATTTCATTGAGGCAACAAGAAATAGATTACGAAAGGAGTTTGAATCATCCATTGGTAAGACTGTGTATACATTTACCGAAAATGAAAAGGTTAAAGTGATATTATTATCAAATGAAACTAACTTTTGCTATATCACATTTGATAAAGACACAGAATTTGCAGATATTATGGGAATTATTCAATCAACAAAAAAAATTATTTCATGAAGAAATTTGGTGGCTATCTATTCTTCTATAATATTCTTTACCAACGACAATAGTAATAATAGACACTATAATATGACTATCAATGCTAACAAAGTAGGAAGGCTTTTATTCCTATGACCATCTTTTGGATGGTATCTGATCCTTGAAACTACAAACAGGTAATATAAAAAAGAATATCCATTAATAAGTCTACATCCTCTACATTACAAATCACACAAACACATTGTCATCTATAGATTAAACAATTTTATAGTCTGTGATTACAATGAGCATGCAGAGTTCAGATCATTCTTCTACATATAATGCTAATATCTCTGCTTGTATTGTGTCTGCTTTTGTTATTCTATGTTCGTCTTTTTGTTATTGTAAAGCTTCAGGTGATATTGTTAATATGTGTGCCAGCTGCATTTACATTGCTGTCTAATGTTATTATTGATATAAAACTGAGTGTCATTTTATTTTAGAAACAATATATATATTATTCTATTGTTGAGCCATATTTCCTTAGAATTATATGTTTGTCTCCAGTCTCATAGGTCTTTTCAAATTCTATTTTGAAATTATATGAACTAAGAAATTCTACTACTGGTCTATAATTATTCAGTCCGTGAACCTCCATCAAAAGTGCAATATCTTTACTTTTAGATAGCACATTAGTAGCTCCTTTTAGCACTTCGAATTCTGCTCCTTCTACATCAATTTTAATCCAGTTTACTTCAACTGATTCTTCTTCTACTCCTACGCCACTTATTACATTTGACTGCAATAGAAGATAATCTAGTGTGATAGCATCTATCTCTACAAATTTTTTTCCTGTTCTTTCCATTAAAGTATGATATATAGTATAACCTGATTCTTCATCTGGAACATAGAGTTTTATTTTTGTTTCTTTAGAATATGCTGCATAATTCAAGGGTATAACATTGGTTAATTGATTTAGTTTAATATTACTATTTAACATTTCAAAATTCCCGGGATGAGCCTCAATAGCAACTACTTTTCCATTTGCACCAACTCGCTTTGAGCTTATTATTGTATAGCGGCCTATATTTGCACCAATATCTACCACTACATCGCCTTCCTTAGGAGTAAAGTGTTCTATTATATCATCTTCACGGATTGTCATATTTATGATTTCTTCTTTTTTAATTGGACAAAGAACTTTGTAATTGTATTTTGGAACACTGATTTTTAATGACACAGGATTTCCTAACCTCAAGAACTTGATAACTTTATACAAGAAACTCATGAAGTAAAATGATGGACCAAAAGAATCATTAAAATGAATTCCTCGTTTAACGTATAGTCTATCTCTTCTTTTCTTGCCTAGAGCTATTTTGATTGAAAATCTTATACCCAAATAAATAATCTTTAAAAAAAATAATATCCATTTATCTAATATGGGCATTACTCCTACTGGTTCTTTTAGTAACCAAGAAGTGAGTCTTTCCATATTGTGTCATCTTCAATTGTATACAAACTTAAACCTTTTTAATTCATTATCAACTTTTTCTATGATTAGCAGGCCTCTTCTAGATAAATTCTTAATCATAACTTATTACAACATAAACTGATTGATTAATTGGTAAGAGAACAAATTCAGAATATGGATAATTAGAAATAAAATAGTAGTAAGTTAACTTACTGCCAAGTTTTTATTAATAATTATAATACCCCGATTTTTTGCTTAATTGCCCTAAGAAGTTAGGGTCTCAAATATAATATCTAATTTTCTCTAAATTCTGGAGACATAGAGTCTGCTTTTATATACATATATATATATATATGTATATATATCTGTTCTTTCATCACATGCTCTATAGCCTTTTCCATAATTTCATCTTCTCTCTCTTCTTGCATAATGTAGTGAAGTTAAATCCTGAGTCATGACATGATAATGTTCCTATGTTATTACATAAAGTATTATTTCACGTAAATAATACAATTGAACATCACTGAAAGTTCTATTGGGATACCTCTGCCTAAAGAAATTATCGCTAATAGCTTTGGTATTAAGGTCACAAAATTATTCTGATAATTCTATCAATAACTGATGCTTCATTTATTGCCACTTTGTTCCTGCCTAAAACACAGAAAGTAATATTACAACATTCCTCACTTATAATAAAAGAAAGAGGAATATAAAAATAAATAGTACTCCCAAAAACGGAAAACTTAATTAATAAAACAAAGGAGGTAAAAGTAACAATATTCTTTTGGTGAATCGATAGTGATATATAATAATAATATGCTTAAAGTTCTAGAAGAATATCTTAATAATTGGTTTCATTGGAGGTAATTAGGGTGATAGAGTTCAATAACATTTATCAAGAAGATTGCCTAACCTTCATGAACAAACTTAATGCTCAAGGAAGAAGGGTAGATGTTATTGTAACCTCGCCACCATATAATTTAAACAAGGGATATGGATTATACAAGGATGATAAAGAAAGAAATGAATATTTGGATTGGCTTACTAATATTGCCAAAAGTTCCCAATCTATCTTAAAGGAAGATGGTTCATTTTTTCTTAACCTAGGTAGAACACCATCCGACCCCATACTACCTTTTGAAGTAGTTAATAGATTCTTAAATTCAAATTACAAATTACAAAATACAATTCATTGGATCAAGTCCGTCTCTTTCGAAAAGGAAGATATGGGTAAAAGTAATGGATTTCGTAATGATTATGTATCTATAGGTCATTTTAAACCCATAATTAGCGAACGCTTTATAACTGATCTTCATGAGTACATATTTCATTTTACAAAAAAAGGTAACGTAAAATTGGACAAACTAGCAATCGGTGTACCTTATCAAGATAAAACTAATATTGGAAGATGGAAATCTGCAACACAAGATAAACGAGATAGAGGTAACGTTTGGTTCATTCCTTATCCTACTATTCAACATGAGCGTCCTCATCCAGCTGTGTTCCCTGAAAAGCTACCCTATCTTTGTATAAAGGTACATGGAATAAAATCAGATATACTTGTTTATGACCCATTCATGGGAATAGGTACCACTGCCTTAGCATGTCTTCGTCTTGGTGTAAACTACATAGGAACAGAGATAGATGATGAATATATCAAAGTAGCAAGAGAAAATATAACTGAGGAAACTAAAAAAGTAATCATAAGAAAGAAAGATGAAAGATAAGAGAGGTTAGTGATAGAACTACAGGAAGATGAAGATATATTGCTTGGAGATAAGAGACCCAAAATTACCTAAAAGCATAACCGGTTTACCATTTTTTATAACATTCTTTACAATATTGATTTGGAAGAAAAGAAAGGAAGGCCGTTTGGGAATAAAAAAAGAAAGATGAGAAATTAAAGAACTATGGTTCATCGATAGGGGCAAATTTAAAGTTAATAGTAGACAAGGTAGCATAATAACATATTTCAAATTATTTTTTACTTCTAAGAATGCAAAGCAGGCTTGCCTGCGCATTTTATGTTATTATAACTACCATCTATTTGAATACATATAAAGATGCATTAAATTTTTTCAGTGAATTTAGTTGTCTTTTTAAGGGTTAGAGTATGTATAACAAAGTTTTCAAAGGAATATGTTAGCTACTAATACATTAGTTTGTATATCAAAAGCAGAGATACAATACCAGTAATAATAAACCCTATTCCTGCATAAATTAATAATCGTTTTCTTTGTTTTGTTTGCATCTCTATAATAAAAAAAGCAACGGTAATTACTGTTTTTCTTATTCAAACCCAAATCAATGTATATGAAATACAATTTATGTAGAAATACCATTTAGTAATCAATCTTTATAATCATTCTATTTGACTTTGTCATTGGTTAGGAAGGCATTCTTTTGTCCTTATCTTGATAAAACTGGTAATAAACGTACTCTTATACTATAGAAAGTAAACTGCAGTGCATTAACCTTTCTTCTTAACATGACTGATGACAATACAATAATGTATAAACTATGAAACACTAATCTATAGAGTAGTGATGAAATGAATCATATTCAAACAATAAATAGTAATAATGCAATAATGCTGACCGCTAATAATGCTATATTAATCAATGCTCAACAACAAATTATATCCAGTTAATTTTCTATTTCTCAGAGTGAGATCACGAACTATTGCAGATGCCAAACCAGAACTACTACAGCTTACATCACTTCTACACAATACAATATTCAAAATTGAACTTCTCAGAGAATTACACTCTAAAGTATAAAAAGAAAATACTGGCAATAGGGTTGACCATATTACTGACTAAATAGAGATAGAGGAGATACTTCAAGCAATTTCAGATTTAGTGCAATCGCTGTAGTTCTTTTTCATAATTATTTTAATACAGTCTTTCTGTGTAATACTTTTTCCTATAATCAGGAGACACTTTAGTTTAACAGAAAAATCCAATCATGTTAGTTTATGTAGTAACTTTATTTTTGCGTGATGCTTTCCATAACTTTAATTTCTGCACTATGCGATTAATCGTAGATTTAAGATTCATATATTAACATTTCATCTTTTCATTTTTAAAGGCTTTCGATCATTGATATCACAAGAATTCTTGGATATTGTTCTAATTGTCTTATAATATTATTCTTGGTTTTTATACTACAACTAATAATACTTGAAGGACCCTATTTTTGTCAAATTTACGTAGCTACCAGAGAAAATGATCTATTTGCAGATTGGTCAGGACTTGTATACATGCCATCTATACTCTATTGACAGAAAAAACTAACGTCTTCGGCAACCGGACTTGGGAATTTGTTTGCATTGTGTGCTCATCTATTTCAAAGGGTAAATGATATAGAATTGTTAGCAGAGTTTTCAAATTTATCCTAGGAAAAAATAACTATATATATATTTAAATTTAATAAAATGTCACTCTAGAGAATATGTAGAAGGTTCAATTATTTACAGATATACAGAATACCAAAAACAGAAGATTAAAGAAAAAACGAAATTGATTAGCTTATCCTCATTCTACCCGTTTATCAATAATATGCAGATTGGATATTAAAAGCCAGCAGAAATTGAAGAAATCTATATGATAACCAGCTGGCGAGATATCTCTGACTGTTAAAGATGCGAGTACCAAATATGTTAAAGTATATTTAATATACAAGATAGAATTGTCAAGATGACAAGCTAGTGCGACAGGAGGACAGATCATTATCAAAAATACAAAAACAGTCATCGAAACTAATTGGAATTAATTTTCAGGGTTTTGGTTCTTCTGCTTTTCAGAATAGAATAACACCAGTTCCTCCCTTTAAATACATTGAAGATTCCTTTAAAATATTCTCAAAGAATGGTATCAAAGCAGTTAGAGTTCCATTCCATTGGGAATCCTGGGAATATGACAAAAGCAATTGTTGCGATGACTTGATTTCTATTGGAAAGGCAGGTGATAAGTATGGAATTATGTGTCTGTATGATAATCATCAATGGGAATGCTCTTCGTGGCTTGGACAGGGGATTGGTATGCCTAATTCATTGATATCAACACTCTATGAAATGAAAACTGGACAAATTCCGAATCACAGCATCAAAAAAGATTTCTGGAACAGATGGTGGGATCGTGAAATAAAGACTATCGATGGAGTAGATGGCTGGGATGCACAATTGGATTATCTTAAAAATATTGTAAAGTTGCTAAAAGACCGCAAGTCTACAATGGGTTTTGAAATATTAAATGAACCAGAAGTATTTAGAAGGCAAGACTATTGTAAAGTAGGTAATTATCACGAATACATGGTCAACGAATTAAGGAAAATAACAGATAAACCACTCTTCTTTTCTTGGGTCTTATCACATACGATAATTGATAATCCCTTCTTACAGACAAAAGTAGCTCCAGTCACACGTAGCAATATTATATATGATGGTCATGCTTATCCTCCTTCTTTCTTTAGGGTACTATACTTTCGAGTAATTGCTTTATTGATGAGAAATATCACTCTGTATATTGGAGAGTTTAACTCAGGTTTTGAAAAAGGTACCATATTGACACAAAAACAAATCTTCCGATATATTAAAAGATTAAACAATTTCTTAAATTATGGATGGGCATTATGGAGATGGTCATACATACCTGACCTAAATATTCCTGCATTCAATCTTGCTAGAA
>JAREAI010000018.1:0-19496 GCA_029240435.1 Nitrososphaeraceae archaeon
ATTCTTAGAAAAGGGTTATAAAAATAATATATCTATGGAAGAAGCTGGTGCACTAGCAATAGAGTCAATCTATCTTGTAAGTGAAGATAAGACTGGCACAAGGCACGTAAAAATGGCGATTATCGATAATACTACGAAAATAATGCGAAAGGTAGAAGAAGATGAAATTGACAAGTATGCATCAATCGTTAAAGAAGGAGCAGACAAAAAAACATCTCCATAATTTTCCTTCAATTTTTAGGATATGTTTCTGTAGCATTGGTTTAAATAATGATTAGCCATTTTTTTTACGTATGGCTGTCAGAATTGGCAATAAAGCACCAAATTTAAAGGTATCTGAATGGGTTCAGGGTAAGCCAACCAATATTGACAAAGAGATTAATAATGTGATCCTCGTTGAAGTATTCCAGGTAAATTGTCCTGGTTGTTTTGTGTATGGCATACCAGATGCAATAGAGATTTATAGAAAGTATAACAACAGAAATGTCACTGTACTTGGTATTGCAACTGCATTCGAAGATTATGATAAAAATACACTTGACAATTTAAAATTGTTGCTTTTGACCGGAGAAGTAATTGGAGAAACACGAAATGCACTCAGCCAATATGGCCAACTTATTGAAGGTAACAAATTACCTTACAAGATACCATTTCCTATAGCAATGGATTCGCTAAAAAAAGAATCTAATGTTTTAACTGAAAGGACCGTCATGGATTTTATTGAAAGCAATGTTCCTGATTTTAGCTCTTTTTCTGAGTCAGACAAATTAGTTCTAATTACAAGAGTAAAACAATACCTGAAAACTAAACAATATTCAGCCGAAACATTCGAAGAATACGGCTTACGGGGCACGCCATCCTCCATATTAATAGACAAGAATGGCATCGTGCGTCAAATCAACTTCGGAGCAAACGGATCCATCGATGACATGGTAAAGGACTTGGTAAAAGAACAGAATAATGACCAAGTCATATAATCTGTACATTGCAATTCCTGATTCTTCTCTATCGGATGAACAGACAAAACGTGACAAAAGCATCAAGATCTCTCAGATCGCAAGGGCCTGTTCAATCTTCAGAGTTAAAACAATATACATTTACCATGATATGTCATTCAGATATGAAAAAGATGATCTTAATTTATTAAAGACGATCTTGCGTTATCTTGACACACCGCAATACCTGAGAAAAGTTTTGTATCCTCGAATGGAAATATTAGAATATGCAGGAATTCTTCATCCAATAAAGTCTCCTCATCATAAAAACCGAGAAGATATCAAGAATATCAAAATTGGAGATGTCCGAGTTGGAGTAATAGCAAAAGACAAGGGAAAATTGTATGTTGATGTAGGTCTAAGTTCACTCGTCCCTTTCGAAGGATCAGGTTTCAAAGGAAAAAAAGTTAACGTATTATTTACATCACCATATCCGAACTTACAGGCTAGAGAAGCGACGGAGGAACAATTTGGTAAAACCTATTGGGGCTACAATGTGAAGGTTATTTCAAATCTTGCTAAGCTCTTAAACACAGCTCAAAACACAGAAATCCTCATTACTTATAGGCAAGGTGTATTTTTCAAAATGAAAGAAGGCAAACTTCTGGAACGAATGCGATACAATAGGAACCTATTAGTGGTTTTTGGTTCTCCAAAAAAAGGAGTAGACGAAATATTGACAAATGAAGGATCCAGCATCAGGTACTATGACTTTGTGGTAAATATGTTTCCTTTTCAAGGAACAGCAACAGTTAGGCTAGAAGAGGCTTTATATGGAACTTTAGCCATATTAAATCATGTTCTGACCAAATAACTGAACCTTTTCATTGCTTTTAAAGATTTATTGATTATGGAGTCACATTATAAATACTGTCAGATAGAGATGTTGTAATACTGAACATAACACATTATTTACAATTCATCTTAAGAGAGAAGCATTAACAAAAGAGATATACACTGCATTAAGATTTTGCCAAAGTTTTTGATGATGATTAAAGTTATGATCTTGTTAATTCCATAGGGAAAGAAAAGAGATGCAAGCAAACTAGTAGAACACAATTGAATGACAAATATACATATAACAAAGCTAATGAATTTGCAGGCAAAACGAGAAAAAGCTCATAAAAAACAAAATTATAAATTCTAGTAGTATTTAGTGGATTACCATAATGAACTTTCACATCATCCTTTTTTGCCGAGTTATAAAACCGAGTAATCTATACATTCACATACCAATGAGTATAGCTAACCAGAGTGTTACCAATAATAGAGACGGAAATTCGAAAATTAGTTATACCCAAAATTATAGATCAATCATATTTAATAAAATCCTCGAATAGTAATCATTAGTTAGAAGTTATGGCAAAAACGCAGCGTATTTCTACTACAGACGCAACGGGATATGTATACCTGAAGACTGCAAATTCTTGAATATATAAAACATCATCATCATCATCATTTTCATTCCTCATATTAGAAAAAAGCATTGTTGACTGAGAACAATCCTGTATAATCTAAAAGATAGAACACAGAATGTTTTCATATGACTATTTTACATGCAAAAAAGACAATTGCAAGCTTATGTATGTCATAATCATAAATCGGTTGCATCAATCTTCCTGTCATTGATTTAATAATAACATAAATTTATGCAGGCGTTTATTGATAGGTGTTACGACTTAATCACCTAGGTATAAGTAATTGCTTTTTGATTGTAAGGAGATCAAAATGCGTATACTTTCACGTCTTCATTTTGCGATCCCGTTTATGAAGATACTTAACTCATAGAACAGAATCTCTAGCGTAATGGAAATTTTGGTTATAAATTTATTAAAGGGATTTTGAGGTGTTATTTTATCTATGGGTCATCGTAAATATAGCGCGCCTCGGAGAGGTAGCATTGCATTTAGACCAAGAGCAAGAGCCAAAAGTTTGGAGGCTCGCGTAAGAACATGGCCAGAATCTTCAATGGAAAAGACATCTTTGTTGGGTTTTGCAGGTTTTAAAGCAGGAGGATTACATATCTTGACTATTGATGATCGTGAAAGAACTCCTAATTTTGGAAAACAGCTTCTGAATGTTTCAACAGTTATTGTCACTCCACCGATAAAAGTGATTGGCATTCGTGGTTATAATCTAAATGCATATGGAAAACACGCAGTATTTGACGTATATGCAAAAGATCTGCCAAAGGAGCTTTCACGCAAATTTGATGCCAACTATAATGAAGAGGCAATTACCAAATCTGCATCTTTTCTAGATAATATAAATTCTGTAATGGCAGTAGTTGCAGTTACTCCACGAAAAATAAATATGTCTCAGAAGAAACCATTTGTATTTGAAATAGCTGTTTCTGGCAATAATGTTAAAGCACAGTATGACTATTTAAAGAGTCTTTTAGGAAAGGAGATTCATGCTAGCGATGTTTTCCAGGTGGGGCAATATATAGATGTTTTTGGAATTACGAGAGGAAAAGGTATAGAAGGCCCAGTTACAAGGTTTGGTGTGAAGCGAAAACAGCATAAATCAAGAAAGAGTGTTCGTGCAGTAGGAACACTAGGACCTATATCCCCTGCAGTTGTGATGTATACAGTTGCAAGACAGGGACAGAGAGGATTTCATCAACGAACAGAATATAACAAACGAATCTTGATGTTATCCAATACTGATAAAGACGGAGAAAATTCAATAAACCCACCTGGCGGTTTCAAGCATTTTGGAGTAGTTAAAGGCGAATATATGGTAGTAAGAGGGTCCATTCCTGGTGTACCCAAGAGGCTTATTAAAATGCGACATCCTATACGTAATGCTCAGAAAAAAGTAATAGAACCTAAAATTGTGGAGGTCATTGCACATTGAAATCAAACACAATTTTGGGAATAGACGGCAGAGAATCTGATAGTATAACGTTACCTGAAATATTTGAAACACCTTATAGACCTGAAGTAATTCACAAAGTATACGTAAATTTGCTGTCTCATACATATCAAAGACAAGGCCGTTATCCTGCTGCAGGTGAGATAGTAAGTGCAGAATCACGTAATACAGGCCTTGGCATTGCAAGACTTGCAAGAGCCCGCGGTGAAGGTTTTCCGAGAGCAGGACAGGCTGCAGGTGTTGCAGGCGTCCGGCATGGTAGGGTTGCACATCCTCCTGAATCTTGGAAGGAGATTTATAAGAAAATTAATAAAAAAGAAAAGCAGCTAGGTCTCTGTTCTGCTATTGCAGCGACCGGTCAAAAAGATCTAATTATCAAGCGAGGCCACAAAATTGGTAGACTTTCACAATTTCCTATTATTGTTTCTAATGATATAGAATCCATATCAAAGACAAAAGATTTGAGAAACGTCCTTGTAACTTTAGGATTAGAGGAAGATTTGATTAGAGCAGGATCATCACATAAATCCCGGACTGGTACGTCAAGGAGAAGAGGCAGACAGGCTCGGTCAGGGATTAGTGCCTTGATAGTTGTTGAAAATGATGAGAATTTAGAAAGGCTGTCTGGGTCAATTCCAGGGGTCGAAGTTAAATCAGTACAAAGATTGAGCGTCTTAGATCTTGCGCCAGGCGCTAAACCAATCAGATTGACAATATTCTCTCAGAACGCAATTGAAAAATTAAAAGATGTTAAAGCACCGATTCTCAAAGTTATGGAGATGATGATAAGCAAATGAGTGCCAAACAAGAAAATAGATCTATGACCGTAGAGAAAGCCAGCTCAATTATCATCAAACCCTATATCACAGAAAAAACATTCAACTTGATCGAAAAGGAGAATAAATTAACTTTTATAGTAGCGGAAAAAGCCAGCAAAGATCAAATAGTAAAAGCATTACAAATTCTGTATGAATCGGAAGCAAGTGAAGTGAATACTGTTAGAACAATACAAGGTAAAAAGGCATTTATAAAAATTAAGGCTCGCGAGGGTGCTCGGGATCTTGCGACAAAGATGGGTCTGGTATAAGGAACGCTGTCATTATTTCTCGTTAGATTTAAAAGTAGTATTATGTGATGGTGTAATTGATATAATTGGTGCGTGAATTTAAATTCAGGGGTTACTCTCCTGAGCAATTACAATTATTATCCGTAGAATCACTTTTACCACTATTGAATTCCAGGCAGCGTAGGTCTCTCGACAAGAGAGTAGGCAAGTATATGGACGATGGAAAACGCAAATTGCGTGAGGAAATAAAACTCCTCCGAGAAGGTAAGCTTAAGAGTCAATTAAAAACTCATGTTAGGGACATGATAATCCTTCCTGATATGATTGGTCTTTCTATAAGCGTATATAATGGAAAGGAATTTACTCCTGTTCACATAAGGCCGGAGATGACAGGACATTATCTAGGTGAATATGCCATCACAAATAAAAGAGTCCAGCATGGAAGTCCTGGCGTAGGATCATCGAGATCCAGTTTGTATGTTCCATTAAAGTGATAGAATTATGCCAAATTACTCCTATGCCTTTCAAAATTTTGATAAAACAAAACATGTGAGAGCTGCAATCAGAGAAAAAGATATTTCTCATAAGCATTCACGCGAAGTGGCTGTTGCAATAAAGGGAATGTCCATCGAAAAAGCAAGAGATTTTTTGAACGATGTTATTAGAAGAAAAGTTGCAGTTCCATATAGAAGATATAACAATGAAGTTGCACATCGTTCAAATGTTCGTGATGGTTTTTTTGCAGGTAGGTTCCCACAAAAAGCAGCAAAAGAATTTTTAAAACTTCTTGATAATTTAGAAACAAATGCCGAGTATAAAGGTATGGACCTAGATAGATTAAGGATTGTTAGTGCAGTGGTTCATAAAGGAACAAGACTTGAACGGTTTACACCTCGCGCCATGGGAAGAGCAAGTCCAAAGTTTGATAATCTGATTCATGTTGAATTAGTAGCACAGGAGGGTAGATCAATATAATGAGCGCTGTAAAGAATGTAATGAAGAATAATTATCGAAATATGGAACTCAACGAATATCTTGCAGAAAGTCTAAAAGATGCAGGTTTTGGCGGCGTAGATGTACAAAAGACTCCAATAGGAACTAGACTAACACTTTATGTTACAAGGCCTGGTTTAGTGATTGGTAGAAAAGGTACGGGTATTAAGGATCTAACAGCGAGACTTGAACAGAATTTTGGCTTAACAAATCCTCAGATTTCTGTTTTAGAAGTACCCATTCCTGAACTGAACCCAAAAATAATGAGCAATAGAATCGCGCAATTAATTGAGCGAGGTACTGCTTTTAGACGAGCCTCCCTTTGGACTATTAACACCATTATGAATTCTGGCGCCTTAGGAGTAGAGGTATCGGTGGCAGGCAAACTAAGGAGTGAGCGCGCTCATTTTGAAAAACACTCTGCAGGCATAATACCAAAGAGTGGAGATGTTGCTGAGAGGGTCGTGAAGGTTGGAGTTAGTCATGTCTTAACAAAAATGGGACTAATGGGAATACAGTTAAGAATTGCATTAAAAAATGAAGTCCCACAAGAATTTGAATTATCTGATGTGTCAACAAATACTAAACGACAAGACGTAGAATTCCAGAAACCAATTACTGCTGACTCAACACTGTCAAAAGATACAATCGATGCACCAACAGCAATGGCTTCTTCAACACAAGAGCAGGAAGCAGTAGTGAATAGAGGGAATACAAATGGCCAGAGTTAAATTAAAAACTCTACGTGAGATGAATGACAGTGATTTGTCGGATAAATTATCTGACCTAAAGGCTGATCTTGCTAAACTGAGATCTGAAGGTGCAAAAGGTACTCTCAAAAAACGAACCGGAGATATACGGTGGGTGCGCAGGGACATCGCTCGTATAATGACGCTGCTAAATGAAGGAGAAGAGAATAGAAATGATTAGTGCAGAAAACATTTTAGCCCATGAATTAATTGGACTAGATGTGGAAATAACTAAGAAAGATAATCTTATACCTTCTTCTAAGTTGTACGGCAAAATAGTATTCGAAACAAAGAATATGATTTTACTTAAAACTATTTTTGGAATCAAAGGAGTACCAAAGGCAATCATTAAAAAAGCGAGAATTATACTATTGGGGGGCGATTGCTTTATAAATGGTTGCTCATTGATAGAAAGACCTGAGGATCGCGTATCCCGAATCTTTGAGTTGAAAAAGAATGGTTAGAAACATTGGAATCTCAGTTAATCCTCCTAGAAAGTCATGCGACGACAAATTGTGCCCGTTTCATGGTACTTTACCAGTGAGAGGAAAATTATTTACAGGAACAATACTGAGCTCTAAAGCTAAGAAGATGGTGGTAGTAGCAAGAGAATATCCTCGTCCAGTTTCAAAGTACAAGAGATATGAAAGAAGTATGTCAAAAATGCATGCATACTTGCCAGAGTGTATTGATGTTCAAGAAGGGGAAGAAGTATTAATTGCTGAATGCAGGCATCTATCAAAAACAGTTTCCTTTGTTGTAATTGAGGTGAGCAATAAGAATGGCAGCTAAAACAAGGGCTGTTTCGGCAAAAGGAGTAGCAGAGTTTCGTCCCTATATCACTAAAGCTTTACCAATAACCGCTGAATTAGCTTGTGTCGACAATACTGGTGCAAAGGTACTTCGAATTGCACAAGTTACACGATACAAAGGAAGGCACTCCAGATTACCTGCAGCTGCTGTTGGAGACTTTGTTACAGTGACGGTCAAAAAGGGACCCGCCGAACTTCGAAAGCAAATCTTCGGAGCAGTAATTGTAAGGCAGAAATACCCAATCAGACGATTGAATGGGGTGCGCGTAACTTTTGAAGACAATGCAGCAGTTCTTGTCACCCCCGAGGGAGAGATTAAAGGAACTGATATAAAAGGACCAGTAGCTGCAGAAGCAGCAGAGAAATGGCCAAGAATTGCCAATCTGGCATCATTCATAATTTAGGAGTTGGATAAGAAAACGACGAATATAAATTCAAAAATGTTGCATACTCCAAAACACGTCAGGGATGCTATGATTCATTCTACATTAGCTGACAATTTACGTGAAGAATATGGAAAGAGAAGTATACGGGTAATAAAGGGTGATAACGTCAGAGTTATGAGAGGCGAATATAACGGAATTGAAGGTAAAATAGAAAAAGTCAATACTCAGAGAGGAACACTAGCAATTGAAGGAATACAACGGGAAAAAGTTCGAGGTGGTAACGTAAAAGTCCAGATACATGCGTCTAATGTTAAGATAATAGGACTAAACTTGGATGATAAGAAGAGAGAGAATAGGCTGCATGGTGACACAAATTCACAAAAAGTAAATGTGAAAAATAAAAAGTTGACAAAAATATTATCAAGAAATAGAAAGAACGACGAAAAGGATCAAGGATGAAAAAATGGCCAAGAAAGGAGGAGATACTCGAGTGAAGCGGCAGATGGCTCCAACATTCTGGGAGATCAGGAGAAAAGAAAGCCAATTCGTATTACGAGTGAAACCTGGCTCTCATTCAAAGGATAGAGCATATCCATTGGGAATCGTTCTTAGAGATGTGTTAAAACTGGCAAGTACAATGCATGAAGCAGAACGAATTGTTAATGCAGGAAAAGTGAAAGTTGATGGAATTATCATAAAGGATATCAACTTTGCAATAGGTTTGATGGATGTAGTAGAACTTGTTCCGATAGGCCAATCGTACCGCTTCGTTCCAAAGAATTCTGAATTGTTAGTGCCTATTAATATTAGTGATGATGAGAAAACACAAAAATTAGTAAAAGTTACAAGTAAAGTAACGATAAAAGGAAAGAAAATTCAGTATGGTTTTCATGACGGAAAAACGCTAATTAGCGATCAAAAGCTAATGGTTGAAGATAGTTGTGTGATACAAATTCCTGATACCATAATTAACAGTCATATTAAATTTGCAAAAGGATGCATGGTATTAGTGACAAGTGGAGAGAATGCAGGAGGAATAGGAAAAGTTGACGATATTAGAGACGCGATATTCTCTCTGCCCAAAAGGGCATTGATATCATTCACAGATAGGTCAGTCGAGCTACCAGTACAATTAGTTATGGCAATTGGTGATGAAAGGCCAGTAATTAAGGTGAGTTAATAATGAGTCAAGAACAACAAATAAAAGATTTCCACCCTATGAGAAAAATTAGTATAAGTAAGGTGGTAATCAATATAGGTGTCGGAAAATCTGGTGAACCGATAGAAAAGGCTAAACATGCTTTACATGAGTTAACTGGGCAGCAGCCTAGTGTGCGTGGAGCTAGAGAAACTGTCAGAGACTTTGGTATACATAAGGGCGAACCTATCGGGGCAATGGTAACACTTCGTAGAGAACAGGCTATTGAATTTCTAAAACGCATAATATCCGCTAGAGGCAATGCTTTGAAAATGTCATCTTTTGACAGCTATGGAAATATATCTGTTGGAATCCATGAACATATAGATATCCCAGGAACCAAATATAATCCTGAGATCGGGATTTTCGGTATGGATGTAAGTTTATCTTTAATGCGACCCGGTTATAGAATAGCAAAAAAAAGACATAGTCAAAAAATAGGTAAGGCACATAGAATTACTCGGGATGAAGCGATAAAATTTTTCCAACAACAATATGGAGTTGAAATAGTGTAATGCCGAAACCACGAGAGTATGCACAAACGGGAAGAAAACAGCTCGCTCATGGTAAAGGAACGCGTTGGTGTAAAAGATGTGGAAATTACACTGGTCTTATTCAAAAGTATAACCTAATGCTATGCAGACAGTGTTTTAGAGACGTTGCTGTGAGTTTGGGTTTTAATAAATATGATTAACGAGGTAATGTTATAGAAAATGCCAGCATTAAATGTTTTGTCAAATCTGTTTACGACTCTCTATAACAACGAGACTCGAAGAAAGAAGGAATGTATTGTAATGCCAGCATCAAGATTTGCGAGCGAAATCCTTCGTACAATGCAAAAACATCGCTATATCGGTGAATTTGAACAAATCGATGATGACAGAGCTGGTAAATTCAGAATTCAATTGTTAGCCAAGATCAACAAGTGCGGAATAATAACACCGCGTTTTAGTGTAAAAAATGACTCATATTTGGTTTGGGAGAGACAATATCTTCCAGCATATAGTATGGGCATTTTACTTGTGTCAACAAGCAAAGGAATGATGTCACATCATGAGGCGCAAAACCAAGGTATAGGAGGAGTTCTAGTTGGCTTCGTTTACTAATGAAGGAATTGATGGTAACATCGAAATACCAGACAGAGTTAATGCCAGTAAGGATAAAGATATCTTAATAATAAAAGGAAGAAATGGCACAATCAGAAAGGATTTTACGAAGTTACCGGCATATATAGAAATAGAAGACAAGAAAATATATATAAAACCCTACGGCAGGAGAAATAAAGACCTTGCTATTAGAAACACAGCGAGAAGCATCATCAATAATATGATTAAGGGAGTAGAAGAAGGATTTACTTATAAGTTAAAGATTGTGTTTGCTCATTTCCCGATATCAGTCAAGGTTAAGGGAAAAGAAATTCATGTTGAAAACTTTTTTGGAGAGAGATCACCTAGAATTTCTAAAATTATTGGCGAAGATACAAAGGTCAAAGTCCTAGCAGAAGATGTCTTAGTCGAAGGGCCTAGTTTAGAAGATGTCTCGCAGACAGCTGCAAATCTCGAGTCCTCCACTAAGGTAAAAAACAAAGATCAGAGAGTATTTCTCGATGGTTTGTATATCTATGGACGCGAAGAAGGATTTAAGTAACCAAGTTAAAGGGAAACCTTTTAGTTTGGCGTTCATTATTATCGTTTAATTATATAAAAAATATTATAAAAGACATAATATAAGTGTGCAATAGGTCATAAATAACTTAAGGTTTGGTTTGGTAATGGAAGTAAACATTTATTTTGTGCTTGATTTTGCTCTATATTGCGCCGCTGTAGCTCAGCATGGTAGAGCAAATTCGTAGGCGTTATTCTACTACGGAGCTTATCTGGCTGTTAACCAGTGGGTCATCAGTTCGAGTCTGATCAGCGGCGCTCTTAATGAAATCATATAGTCGTTACCCTTTTAAAACGATAATAACGAAAAATTTTATTCCATTATTATGGACTGTGTTGTAATTTGGTAAGATGGCAATTCTCAAAATGAGATGAACCTAGAAGATTCGTTGCGAGGATAAGTGAATCCATGGATGCTGGAAATACTTTGTTAGAATGCAATTACATCCAATGAAATTGCATCAGCAAGCAAGTCAAGATGTTTATTTGCAACTACATAACCATTCTTTATTTCACTTGGGAAAATCCATCTATTAGAAGATGTAAACAGTCTTTCTTTTCTCATACGTGATTCGAGTTCTTCTATATCTAGCTCCTTCTCTTCAAATTGTTCTGTATCTGTATGTTTTATTGAAAGTAAAATCTTCTTAATTAGTACTCTTTGACCATATCTCTGTGAGTGATCTCTTGCGTTTTCGTCTATATCCACAAGTTTGATTTTTATCTGAACTTTGTTTAATGCATCCCTGCTAGTGAGGAGCCGATCATCAACAAATCTGTCATAGCTCATACGCTTATCTAACTCAACTATTAAAGTATATTAATGAAGCCATTAGCCTCTCATTCTCTTCTATCAGAGGATGGTTCAAAATCATAATATACAGAACCATCTTGAGTAATCCCGCAAGTCGTCATTCTTACCTCAATTCCTTCATATAATAGTTCGCCAGAGATAGCCCCAACAATTCTAATGCCAGCCAAATCAACAATACCAAATGTACCTCGACTGCTATTAACATGCGATGTTGTAAATTCAAGTACGGTTCCCACTGTTTCGAATTTTTTTAACTCTGTTTTTGCAAAACAATTAGAACAAAAATAGGAAGGAGGCCACACTTTCTTGCTACATGAATTGCAGAAAGGTATCCTAAATTCACCGTTGACAAGATAATCTATGAAATCTTTCAATTTGATCAGACACTTAATACGATGACGGTTGAAGATGTTCCGGCCGCGGCTAGATTATGAACTAATCCTATATCACATCCATGGACTTGTCTTCTATCTGCTCTTCCTGAAAGTTGTGCAGCTATTTCAGCAGTTTGGGCTACACCGGTTGCACCAACTGGATGACCACAGCCAAGTATTCCTCCACGAGGATTAATTGCAATATCTTGTTGGTTAACAAATTTTCCGCCTTCTCCCTTAGGAACAAAACCTAGGTCTTCGTATCCTAATATTTCTAGAATGGTGAAAGCATCATGTAATTCTACAACATCAACTTGACTTGGAGTAACTTCAGCCATATCATATGCTTCTTTAGCTGCGATTTTCGCAGTTCCTATTCCACATAGATCCTCAGTCATTTTACTAAAACTTGCAGAATTTGTTTGCTGTCCTATTCCTTTTATCCAAACAGGAGTTTCTATTAATTGCTTGGCTTTTTCTTCTGCTAATAGCAATATTGCTGAAGATCCCTCACATGAAACTGAGCAATCCAATAGCTTCAGGGGGGTTACTATACTTCTAGACTGCATCACATCTTCTAAGGTCACAGCTTTGTTAAATAATGCATTCGGATTTTTTTCAGCGTTTATATGATTTTTTACAGATACCATTGCTAACTGCTCTTCAGTGGTTCCATAACGACGCATATGGGCTTTCGCAAATAGAGCAGCCCACTGTACTGGAAATGTGAATCCTCCACGTGATATATCCCATGTTAGTCTGTTTCCGGGACTATTGGCTTTTTCTGCTCCGATAACTAAAACAGAATCACAGAGGCCTGATGATATAGAACAAAAAGCTGAAACCACTGCATTTGTTCCAGAATTGCAAAGGTTATCCATACGGTATGAAATTTTTGGCCTGATACCAAGGTACTCGCATAGTATACTTGAACTATATTGGTCGGTACAGCAGCTTGAAAGAATTACTGCATCTATGTCATGTTTATAAATAGAGCTGTCTTTCAAAATATCAATACATGGCTGACATGCTAATTCGAATAATGTTAAGTTTGAATCTTTTGTAAATTTACTGCTTTGAGAAGAGATTATGGCTACCTTACGCACGTCAGAATGTTGAGAGCATTGTCCTAATTGAACTTTCTGCATCACCGACGGGATTGATCTGAATAATTGGAAGAGTTATCCCACATGATATAAACCGCTCTAATGACTTAATACAATCTTCACACGTCCCTGAGATAGTTAACGAATCTAACATTTTATCAGATACGTTTTTGGCTGCTGCGTCTAATCCCTCTGCTTTATACTTAGTAGTAATATGATTTACCTGATCACGAAATCCATTCTGTGACAAGAATTTGTTATAATATTTTCCTACGGATACATAAAATGCAAGTGTTTTTGCAGCCCTTTCCCGTGCCTTTTGTGGTTGCGTATTTGAAATGGCACCTATAAATACGCATGCAATTTCAAATTCATTATTATGTCGATTTGCATTTGATTTTATAATTGAAACCGTTTCTTTCAGTTCATCTAGCGGCCGAAGATAAAGTAGGATGCCATCTGCTAGTTCTGTTGCCAAGGATATCATGTTTTTATTAATCGCTGCTATGAAGATAGGTATCTTCTGTCTTGGTGGTTTGTAAAGTAACTTGAAATTCTTTATATTGAAAAACTTGCCATTGTAATTTACTTCATCTGCTTTTACCATCAGCTTTAAGCATTCTAAGTATTCTCGCATTCTTGCAAGAGGTTGTTCGAATTTCAACCCATGCCAATTTTCGACTATGGCAGATGTACTCGCCCCAAGACCTATGATTGTCCTGTTCTTTGAAAGAAAATCTAATGTAGTAGCAGCCATGGCTACAGTTGCAGGTGTTCTAGCGTATATGCTAATGATTGAAGTACCCAATTTTACCTGTTTTGTTTTCTGAGATAACGCGCCTAATGAGGTAAAAGCTTCTCGGCCCCATGATTCAGGAACCCAGATTGAATCTACATTGTATTTCTTGTCAGCTAATGTAGAGCATAAAAGAACATCGTCCATAGAAAGCAAAGTACCGAGGTTATAGGCTATCCTATAACCTACCAATTACATATCAACTACCTGTATCTCTTTTCCTGCCTCCTCGATATCTTTATGCGAGTCGATCGAACGCCAGAAGGAGTTCTCGTATATTACTGCTTTTAATTTGTTTTCTTTTGCCATAACAGGTAATGCTGTGACTTCAATGTTTCCATTTTCAGGTAAATATCTGAATACATCCTTTGTGAAATAATACACACCTGCATTAATCCACCTGTCTTTGATCTGCGGTTTCTCTACAAATCCCAAAACATATGAATTCTTGTCTAACTCTACTATTCCAAAAGGGCTTCTTAAAGGAACTAATGCCAATGCAGCGGAATGTCCATTATTTAACCTTGTTGGATCTAAATTTGTTAGTATATCGCCATTTATTAAAAAGAATCCTTTCTCAGTATAAGAAGCCAAAAGACTTTCTGAATTTTTTAATGCTCCGCCTGTCCCTAACGGCTTCTCCTCTACGGCATAACCAACCTTAACTCCAAATCTGCTACCGCTACCGATATAATTGATGATGAGTTCTTTGAGATGTCCTACGCATATTATAATTTCATCGATCCCATATTTCTTGAACCATTTTATTTGCCATTCTATTATAGGTATATTTAGAACTTC
The DNA here is from genome assembly GCA_029240435.1 of Nitrososphaeraceae archaeon. GTDB lineage: Archaea > Thermoproteota > Nitrososphaeria > Nitrososphaerales > Nitrososphaeraceae > JAJNBK01. The sequence goes on from JAREAI010000018.1 coordinate 14,632, forward strand.
AATCATTGGCTTTGGTCTTTCATCTGTTAAAGGTTTAAGGCGTTTGCCAAAACCGCCAGCCAAAATAACAGCCTTCATTACTCCCCAATCACTTGATTTCTATAAAAAGTATCCTATTTTTTATAATTGTCTTAGATATTAGAAAAGTATTGTATTTGATAGCAAAAACAAGAGCATTTATTTATCTCGTAGTGATACGTAATTGGCATATTATTAGTAAACTATTAAGCATTCAAAGACTTAAAATGAAAACCAGAATGCATCCAAAGTATCTGACTTTGCATAACAATAATCGTATATGTAGGCGTTAGTGAATTGCGCCCATTACAATAGTAGATCCTGCAGTAGGCGTCATATCATATGCATCGTCTCCAACAAGAATGTTGTATAGTATTACAACCTGATCATTACGACATATATCATTACCAATATCAATAATAAAATAGTAAACCTACAGCAATCTTTCTTTACCCTTTCTACATTAGTTGTACTCAGATTTAATAAACCTACATTATAAGAGTCTTATGTGGAGGTAAATTCTCTTCTTTACTCAGTAATAGAAGAAATAGGAAAAGAGAAAATTCAAATCGATCTCACCTCAAACATTGGATTATCCAAAATGCACATAGACATGATAATCCAAAAATCTGTATCCAAATTACATTCATTCCCTGACGATGAAACGTTAGGCCTATTATGTGAGTCATTACTGCACTTCTTTCTTACTATTTGCACGCTGCCTTCTGAAAGGAAAATAAAGATTAATAATTTTACCATACTTGACCTTGTAATACCTAATCTACGAAATTTAAAAAAGTATCCTAATAGATCGCTTATTATTCAGGTGATAAAAAATAAAAATGAATTGAACAGAATCAAGCAAGTAGATGCTCTGCAACCCTATGAGAACAATATCTGGATTATCTCTGCCAGCCCATTTCAACAAAAATACAGAAATTACACTTTACATCATGGAGCGAAGTTGTATAATTTTTCAGACATCCTGTTAGATATATATTTCTTTTTGAAAGACACCGGAGATAGGAGTTTTACCTTTTTACCTTCCTGATATTATATCTATATTTACACTTTTTTTAATCGATGATCCTATAGTTTTATACGTTAGTTCTTTAAGTCTAGGAATTACACACAAAACACGTACATTGCTCAATTCCTGAATGACTGACACCAGTTTCTTCTCTACGACTCCGGGTCTCTGTGGCATTCCATTGATAATAACGCCTCGTATACTCAAGTCGTAATCTCTGCAAATTTTTATCGTAAGAAGTATATGATTAAGGGTACCTAGTCTAGAACTAGCAACAATGATAGTTGGTAACTTCAAATCTCTTGCGAGGTCAGCAACATATGCTTCGCTTGTCAATGGCACCATAATTCCTCCTACTCCTTCGACAATCATGAAGTCATGCTTTGAGGCAAGTTTATGGAATGCCTTTACAGAATCAGCTATACTCGGTGTACTTTGATTTACTATTCGAGCGGCTACTAGGGGTGCTGCTGGCACCATATAAAAAAAAGGATTTATTTCTTGATCTGAGTCATGTACTTGAGCTGCCTTAGCCAAGATTGCAGCATCAGTTGATTTATATCTTTTTGAAAAGATTTTTTGAGCAGTGGCAAAGGGTTTCATCACACCGACATCTATTCCCTTCCTTCGCATTAGCCATGCCAATGCTGCTGCAACCGTTGTTTTCCCTACATTTGTATCTGTTCCTGTTATAAATATACCAGCCATACAAATATTACTAGATTGACTATTATAGCGTTTAATTGAAATTAGATGACGCGGATAAGAAATTCGTCTGGCACCCTTATACGCAGATGAAGGATTGGAGGAACTGCAATAACAAAGTAATCGTCCGTGGAAAAGGATTTCACCTTATCGATGAGAGCGGCAAGAAGTATCTGGATGGAATAGCAAGTATGTGGTGTAATGTATGGGGCCACGGTAAAAATGAAGTAGTGGACAGAATGACACAACAGCTCCAAAATCTTCAACACTCTACACTATTTGGATTGGCTAATGCTCCTTCCATTGAACTGTCAAAAAAAATCTTGAAAATGGCAAAAGGAATGGATAAAGTATTTTATTCTGACAACGGTTCCACCGCTATTGAGGTCGCAATGAAAATGGCACTACAATACTGGAGTAACAAAGGAAAATATGAAAAAAAAAATTTCATTTCATTAGAGCATGCATATCATGGCGATACGGTTGGAACTATGTCAGTAGGATATATCGCAAAATTCTTTGCAGCATATAAACCTCTTTTATTTAAGTCATACACAGTTCCTAGTCCTTTTTTCTATGAAAGTCAGTATAAGAATCGTTCAGACTTTGAACAAGATTGTCTTGAAAAGACAGAAAATCTTCTCAAGCGACACGCGTCGAAATGTTCCGCTCTTGTGATGGAAAGTGGAGCCCAGATAGCAGGAGGAGTAATAATTTATCCTGACGGTTATCAAAAAAAAATTTCTGAACTTTGTAAAAAATACGATGTTCTATTAATTCTAGATGAAATTGCGACCGGATTCGGAAGATTAGGAAATATGGCAGAATATATCTCACAAAGATCGATTCCCGATATTGCGTGTTTTGGGAAAGCGCTGACTGCGGGTTATTTTCCTCTTGCTGTCACTTTAACAACTGAAAGAATCTTCGATCAGTTTCTTGGAGAATATTTTCAAAATAAACAATTATTTCACGGACATACTTTTACTGGACATCCTGTTGGCTGCGCTGCTGCACTAGAGAATATCATTCTATATAAAAAATGTAATTTAATTCAACATATTAAGGCAAATGGTAAATATCTAAAAAAACGCCTGCATGAATTCGAAAAATTCTCTATAGTTGCTGATATTCGGTATAAGGGACTCCTAGCTGGTATTGAGTTAGCAAAAAATGGTAAGCCTATTCAAATCCTCAAGGATAAGACTAAAGTTAACTATTTTGTCACGAAGGAGTCATTAAAGATGGGTGTCTTCTTGAGAGCTTTGGGAAATATAATGATTGTCATTCCACCTTTAGCGATTGACAGAAACAATCTAGGAATACTGCTGGATACCCAATTCAAATTATTGCAGAAAATAGAAGAAAGAGTCTGATCAAGTTTTGAAAGCTAATTGACGAAGTTCTTTATATAATGTTGCCTTTGAAATACCAAGACTTCTCGCTATTTTTGAGCGAGGCTGATTTTCTACTAGTAATTTGATTAAATTATCCTTATCCAATTTTTTTCGCGGCCTTCCGATGCCTTTGCCTCCCTCCTTTGCTCGTGCCATTCCGTCTTTTGTTCGCTGTACTAACATTTCTCGTTCTCTTTCTGCAACCCACGTAAGTATACCGATCATTAATTTTCTGATACTTGGCTCTGTAGTTTGCAGAAAAGATTCTCTGGGAGAGCATGAAATAAGAGGTGCATACTCTTCAATTGTTTTTACCGCATCAAGTGTATCCCAAAAAGTCCTACCTACACGTGAAAGCTCATATACCAAGACGGCGTCGACAGCTGCAGTCTTGACAAGCTCCAATAGATCTCTGAATCCATAACGATCGATAGCTGGAATCTTCCCACTGATCGCTGAGTCTTCGAAGAAGTCTAGAATTTGGTAATTATGTTCATAGGACCATTTTTGCAAAGCCATTTTTTGATTAAGCACTGTTTGTTCTTCAGTGCTTACTCGTAAATATGCTAAAGCATACTTCACGTTATATCTCAGCATTGGGGCGTATAACTATGACATTGTCAAGAATTTATGATAAAGCGTTCAAAAAGGGTATCGGCAATTAAATAATCTGTTTTGTGTTCAAACCTCTAAATTATAGGTAAAAAAAAGGTACTATTTTTTAGACGGTCTAAATATGGGTCGTTTTTTAAACCCTCTGTCAGAGTAAAGGTAACTACGAAAATCGTTGTAATGACTGATCCCAAAGCATGATGAATATTATAATTGCTTTTGTTCTGTTTATATTCCGTTAGTATCGGTAATTTATATCCTAGAGGATTAAAGGGGGGGATTTTACGCTATTTTTTTGGCAATTATTGATAGATGGTTTATCTTCAAAAACCTAATATGAATATTTCTAAATTCGAATTTTGCAATATTATTCTATTGTATTAGATAAGGCCAAAGGTTATTTACCCGTCTATAACATCTTCATTTCAATGTCTGATTCTGTATTCATAAAAGGTATTGCAGAAAGGATATTGAACAAAGGAGAGAATATTACATTTGATGAGTCTAGGCAACTGCTTTCCACAGATGATATTGTAAATCTATCATATTACGCAAATGCTATTACAAGGAAGTACAACGGAGATAAGGTTGATGTTGAGTCTTTAATAAATGCAAAGTCTGGAGGCTGCTCAGAAGATTGTTCCTTTTGTGCTCAATCAGCTTTCTATGATAGTGGCATTACTAAATATCCGCTTTTACCAAAAGAGCAGATATTAGAAAAGGCAAGGATAGCCAAACAAAACGGATCCTCAAGTTTTTGTCTTGTCTGCGCTTATAAATCTCCTCCAGAGAAGGATTTCTTTCAGATTTGCGAAATAATTCAAACAATCAAGAGTAATATAGACATTGAAGTAAATGTGTCACTTGGATTTATGACTGCTCAAAGGGCTCGTAAACTGAAGTCGTTAGGCGTAAAGCGTTACAATCATAATTTGGAAACGTCTGAAAGTTATTTTTCTCAGATTTGTCGGACTCATGATTTTCATGACAGATTAAACACCGCAAGAATTGTAAAGGCTGAGGGACTTGAACTGTGTTGTGGAGGTATAATAGGGATGGGCGAATCTTCATTACAGAGACTAGAGCTAGCATTTTCGATTGCT
>JAREAI010000168.1:0-5766 GCA_029240435.1 Nitrososphaeraceae archaeon
CTATATCTTCATATATTAAATGGAGTTTTCATAGAGATTGGTGGCACATCAACGAATGTCTGTATAATAAAGGATGGTAAACCGGAGATCCGATATGTAACGATAATGCAACATTCAACATGCATCCGGTCATTAGATGTTAGGGTTGCCGGTATTGCAGGAGGATCTCTTGTAAGGTGGTCAGGGAGAAAAATAACAGATGTTGGTCCAAGGTCTGCACATATAGCAGGTCTGCCGTACTCGTGCTTCGCTGATATAGAAGAATTGGAAGCAGGTCAGATTATTACTTTTATACCAAAGGATGGCGATCCTATGGATTACGTTGCTATAGAGACAAGCGGTGGTAAACGTTACGCAATCACAAATACGTGTGCTGCCAATGCATTAGGATTAATCCCCAAAGGTGATTATGCATATTCAAATCAAGAGACAGCAAAATTTGCACTATCTATTCTGGCTCAAAGGATTGGAGTTACGACTCAAGAAGCAGCAAAATCAATTCTCGAAATATCATCTAAGAAGATACTTCAAATTGTAGAACCAATGCTCAAAGAGTACAAGTTGGGAAAGGACCATATTGTAGTTATTGGAGGCGGCGGGGGTGCATCAGTGTTAGTTCCTTATTTAGCACAGAAATTGCAGAGTAAGTACACGATTTCTGAACATTCAGAAGTGGTATCTTCTATTGGTGTCGCGGCAGCAATGATACATGAAGAACGTGAGAGGACAATCAATAGTCCTAAGCCTGATGATGCTTCTTCATTAATGGAAGAAGTAAAACAAATTGCTCTGAACCGTGGTGCTACTCCAGAATCACTTACCCTCCAATCTGAATACATTAGCGAGAGATCATTACTTCGTGTAACAGCAGTAGGTAATGTTAGCCTAGATATAGGCACTACAGACGCAAAGAAAATCAATTATGAAGAAGCAAGAAAGCTGGCATGTGAATTCTTTGGAAATAAGGAAGGAGTTCATTCTATATATGACATGGAAAACTACCATGTATTTCTATGTGAGATATACAAAAGAAAATTGTTCCTAAAATCAAGGAAACAGTCAGTATTGGTGCTGGACAAGTTTGGCCGTGTAAGACTGTATATTGAAAATGCGGTAATATTTAATGGAAGTCCTAAGCAAGTTGCTGATAAAATTGATTTCTTGCTTCTACGTTCAAACGGAAATCCAACTTCTAATGACCTTGCTCCACAGGTGCATATTCTTGATGGCGTGAAAATTGTAGACTTTTCTAGTCTAATCGCCCCTGAACAAGTTTCAAGAGCTGTCAGATATGAATTAGAAAAGGTAAGCAATCAGCAGGTTACAGCCATTATCAAATTATTATAATCAGAATATACTATTAAATTGTATAAAACACATCATATTCTTAATTTCTTTTGCCTTTAGAATTCACATATTGAGGTCTTTTATGTACATAGCTATAAAACGGATTTTAATGTGAGGAAATCATTAGATAACAAATTATATTGAGAACATATATTCTTTAGCAATATTATAAGGTACAACGAGTCATATTCGTTATCTATTTGATAATAAATATTAACATTTTTAAGAATGAGATTGTTCCATCAATCTGTTCGTCTCTTGCAAAAGGAACTCTCGGTAATAGCTGGGCCATCCTCTCCAGATCTTGCTGCAAAAATTGCTCAAGATTTGGGGGCAGAATTGATCCCCGTAGATGTCCGGATATTTACAGATAGCGAAAGTAAAATAAAAATGGGCAATGTTAAAAAAAAAAACTGTGTTATTGTTCAATCGACATATCCTCCCACCGATCGACACCTTTTGCAAACACTAATGATGATCAAAAAGTGTACTGACGACCTAGCTTCAGATATTTGTACTGTCATTCCATACATGGCATATGCACGCCAAGATAGGGCATTTCAAGATGGAGAAGTTATTAGCATGGAATTAATTGCAAAACTACTAGAAGCTACTGGGAATAAACGATTGATAACAATAGACATTCATAGTGCACTGGCATTATCATATTTTAGAATTGAGGCTCAAAACATTTCGTCAATCCCTCTTTTAGCAAATCACGCCGCTATTAATATGAAACTTAATAGAACCGTTGTTGTTTCGCCAGATGCAGGAGGAATAAAACGAGCGTATGAATTTGCAAAAATTTTGGGTGCTGATATTTTAGCCCTAAAAAAATGTCGCGATCGTAACTCTGGAGAGGTATTTATTGATGATAAATTAGAATGCAGTGTTGCAGATAGAGACATTATTCTCGTAGATGATATAATAACTACTGGTGAGAGCATAGTGAAAGCATGTCAAGTTTTAAAGAAGAATAGAGCTGATAAAATATATACAATGTGTGTTCATGCCTTATTGGTTAACAATGCTGCAGAAAAGATAAGAGCAGCGGGTGTAGAAGAAATAATTTCTACAAATTCAATACCTAGCCGCTACGCCAAAGTTGACCTAAGTAATATCATATCAGCAGGTCTTCGTTCCCTATTTCACGCACAATAAAATTTCTATTTAAAAATTATCTTAGAGTTATCAAAGATTATTGTATTTTATTGGTCTTTCCCAACCTATTACTATAGTACTGAGTTTAGCAGTATTATAAGAAAGATTACAACATTAATTACTTGGAATTAAGACAGTTTTGTTAACAAGAGTTTGTAGCAACAAAAACAATACGCGATAGAAATTTTTTGTCATTCTGACTTAACAACGTAATAATATGCGATTAATTCTATGCAAACAAAAGGAGGAATATGATAGAAGAATTTAATACTCAAAGACATGCATCCTAATGAAATCATGGGATCTCAACGAGAATCGCCCATTTCGTGATTATAAAACTACTAAGGAGAAAAAGATCATGTCGAATTATTAATATAGTAACTTTAAGATAACACAGAACCAACAGTTATCGATGCAAAGCGTTACCTTAAAGGTAATGAGCATCTTCAATAAGAACTAGGATGCAATAATAACATGACAAAAGAAAAAAAGCGTCTATCAGATATAAGAAGAAGCTGGCTCATATTGTGACGATTAGATCATGGTAAATATGCGATTAATATTTCTAGGAACATCAGCTGCTGTACCTTCATCGGAACGAGGACTCTCCTCTATAGCATTGGTCAGAGGTAATGAATTGCTGTTATTTGATGCCGGCGAGGGTATGCAACGGAATTTCATAAAGGCTGGTCTAGGTATGAATAAAAAAATGAAAATTTTCATTACTCATATGCATGCCGATCACTGTGTTGGACTTCTTGGACTCTTGCAGACTATGTCTTTGCAAGGAAGAGAAAGAATGCTCGATATTTATGGTCCGCAAAGATTACCCGAATTTCTTAAAGAGAATATGCGTATTATGAATTTCGGATTGAGTTTTAATATTAATATACATTTAATCGATAGTGAAGGTATCATTATAAAAGAGAAGGATTATCAAGTTAGTTGTTGCAAAGCATGTCATTCAATACCTTCATATTCATATTGTCTAACAGAATTTGAAAGGCCAGGAATATTTAGTATTAGAGAAGCCAAACGCTTAGGTATTCCGGAGGGAAAACTATATCATGAATTGCAACATGGTCAGGATATTGTATACAAAGGTAAAATTATTAAATCTAGCCAAATAATAGGTCCTGCCCGCCCTGGAAGAAAAGTAGGAATATCCGGTGACACAAGGCCAACATCAAGATTGCAAAACTTTTTTAAAGATTGCGATGTGCTGGTTTTTGAATCAACATACAGCTATGAAAAACATCATAAAGCTCTCGAAAGGTTTCACTCCACCGCTACAGAAGCAGCAGAACTAGCAAAATCATCTGGTGTCAAAAAGTTGTTTCTCACGCACTTTAGCCCAAGATATAAAGAAACTACTCAGTTAGTTCAACAAGCAAGCAGTATTCATGATGATGTAGAAGCCGCTGATGATCTAAAGGTAGCAGATATTCGTCATAGAGAAAAGCAGAAATAATTTTTCGCTATGTTGTCCGGTATAACAGAATTGAATTAAGGACAAGGCTATTTTTTAAAAGATAAATATTCAGGATACTAAATGCCAAAATAAAGTGTATATATCCTAAAGAAATATTTATTGGAAATGTCAAGATTTTGGCTGGCTAATTGTAAAATTGAAAAAGCTGTCACTATGAAAAATTTAAAGCTAAAAATTGATAAGTATCAGAGTATTGCATATGGTTTAGAAGTAGTGATATATATGCTCAACTGATTACCTTGAAAAAGCTTCTGACAAGTTCTTTTTGATCTGGTCGTAATCCAATAATGGCTTCAATGAGTTCTCTTTCCATCACTATCTGCTTTGAAATCACTGACTGCAACTTTTTACTATCCATTGGTGCTATGTTATCAATCAAGCCAGTACTGTAAGCGTAGATATACTCACTTATTATTTTAGATGCAAAAGATGGAGCCAATCTTATCAATAGCAATATTCCTTCACGCATTATATTGTCGCTTTGCTCCCCAACCGGAATAGATGTAATGTACGTCTCCAGCATTTTCATTCTCTTGTCGCCAATCTCTTCTATCGAGGAAGAAACTAGCAATCCTGTCTCTGTCAGTTCATAGAAAGGAACGCCCTCAAGTTGAAGAGCTTTAGGACCACGCCTTAAGGGCAGCCTTCCTGCTTCTTTTACAACTCCTGAGGGAATTAGCACCTCATCAAGATCTCTAAAAATTCCTGAATAGATATTCTGCCATAAAATACCATGTTTTTTAGCTATAGCATGAGCAATTGAAGTTCGAGTACGCAATTCTGGACTTTGCTCGGTTGCAAGATGGGCTATAATTCCGCGTTGTCTCTTTGCCTCGCCTGTAAAGTTATTCTTGCGAGTCTTGAACGTATCAAATATCGCAATATTTCCTTTATGCTCTTTCAATAGATCTTCAGCCTAAGCCCTCTTTATTTGCTAAAGTGGTTATAATTATATTTTAATTTGTTGGTATTTTTATAAAACTCTTCATAATTTTAAATAAAGAAATTTGCTTGGAAGAGAAAAATATGACTTATTCTTTTTTATATTTTTGTATTAGTATCCCTATACATGCTCTCAATATAGGATTTTTAAACGGCTTTAATTATTAGTCTGTTTTGTATATGCTAGAAGCATTTTAGGACTTAATTTGTAATTATTAGAGTCAATTTATTAGAGTTAATTGATGTGCTATATTAAAAAGCAGATAAATATTTTCTCCTGCTTGATTCTGATTCTGATTCTGATGCATCCCTATTGACTCCTAGTTATTACTCCTTATCTGTTGGATTACACCTTTCCAATATTGTTTTACCTCTCTCTTGATGATTGGGACAGAATATACCTATTGCTAAATTTCTCGACAAACTCTTTCGCTACTTAGACATTCTCAAACAAGTCTTCTATTTCTTCCTCAGCAGATTCAGATTTATATTTATATAAAAATCAATGAATCACTAATCAACATCTATATCATTTCTTTTATTAGTGATTGTTTTTTTCTCTCAATCTTATTGTAATTGCGTTTGTTCACATTTTAAAGCTTTTGCTACCATGAATCTTTTGATCATTTATGTATCTGAAGTATCGGCTCTATCGTAGCTTCACGCTAATGATGAAATAGTGTTCTTTTAATCCGCCTCAGTCAATATGCTTTTCTGCTGTTATTTGGATTTTGCCGTTAACGGTCCATTTAGCGCTCCCTAACTCTTGACCTCTTGGACCTACCGCTTTAGGAATGTCTATTACGAAATTCTCAAAGGAGTAA
>JAREAI010000019.1:0-17226 GCA_029240435.1 Nitrososphaeraceae archaeon
ATGCCGAAGCAGCATTTTCAACTGTCTTTTGGGTTCTCACTTCCATCTGAACTACACTATCACGAAATGGTGTCACAAAGTGTATTCCTTCATCTAATGCAAGACCTGTGTCTACAGCACCAAATCTTAATAAAACACCTCTATGACCTGCATCAACTATCTTTACACTGGCACTAACTATAAACAATAGTATTATAATGCCTATTATAGCAGGAATTACTATTCTAACAAATGGATTTGACAATCCTCGTCCCCGCTCAATATTTTCAAGCGGCTCTCCTTCAGGAGTAGTTCTTCTTCGATCGTAAGGTGACCCAGAGTGTCGAAATGGATTTCTCACAAATTAATATTGTATGAATCCGCATTTAAATTTTTTATTCTTAAAATTATAATTCCAATATTAATTATAATTCTAATACTATTAGATAGCAGATATCGATTAATGACCTTTTGGTATGTAAGTTACTTTCGCCTTTTTATTAGAGAGACAGGATCTGACAGATACAACTGCTGCTACTAAATATTAGATAGTGTAGCAGTTGCAATTATATGAAGATAAATATTTGATTAGAAAGATATATACTAATTGTCCAAACATTAGGACTACCAAAAAGTGTTGTTATGTGATGTAAGGTTTCATTATAATAATTTCTATCCAAATGCAAAAAGCAAATTTATATCGTTTTATTTCATAGCTGACTGCATATTTACTGCGTCTTCATAATATATTTCATGTATCTATAGTATATCGAGGATTCTTCTCATTGCAGTTGGCTAAACAAGTGCTCCCTCCTGTGATCATATTTTACAATAATTTATTCTAAAATGCAAAATTCTTGATATATTTCTAGTAATCTTGTCACTATATTATCTCTTCAGTAATTTGTTTGCCGGTGAGATCTAGTTTAGACATGACATATATTACATGGTCTAAGAATATACTAAAGAATTTCATTAATAAATAATCTCAAAAATTTTTAAGATTTAATAGATATCTCATATAGACAATACCCAACGATAATCTAGTCCAGTATCCATGGACATCTGACATCTAATTTCAAAGATGTATACAACCTCAACTTATAAGAATCGCGAGTCCTCGGAGCAATCAAGAACATGAAAAACATCTAGTTTTGTCTCTGTGTCATAATGACTGGTACATAGTCCCCAACTCCATAAGAAAACAAAAGATATATGTTATTGAAAGATTTTCAATTGCTTCGAACAAATACTGTGAAACCCACCAGCTGTTTAGAGGAAGAATTGATCATACAGCCGATATAATTAAAAGAATTTAGATCTTTCCATTCAATAATTCAAGTGTATCCATTGCAATATCCATGACTGTATGAGGATCAACGTTTGGTTCTATCGATACAACAAGTATATTTTTATCCATATAGAATGTCAACATCGAAATCTTTTCACGTTCTACATATGCAAATCGTGCTTTTCCCATTGTATTATCAAATCTCTGCCTCATTGATTTTCGAATAGCCGTCTGTGCCAGATACAATTCATCATTATCCTGTTCTGTCATGGAATCAAGACCTATACGCAAGCCTCCAGCAATTAACGTACCGGTGTCATCTATGATACCAGCATAACGGATATCGTCATGTAATGCGAAGACTTCTTCGCATAGCTTTGCAAAATCCATACTCATGTAAGAAAAATTTAGCATATAAAGGAATAGCTTTTTTTTCTTGCTGCATCTGATCATGTCTTTGAGTTGACATTATAGTTCAGGTATTATTTGCAATGATATATCCTCAATCATATAACTTAATTTTGTGAATGCTTTAGTTAAGAAGATTAGGAGAATAGAAGGCTTTCCTTATTCTTTGCAAGTGTTTATAAAATCAATGGCGTTTTCTATTATAGAGTGTATTGATTATGGTTGCTAATTTAAAATCATAATTGCTTATTCCATTCACATCGTGTGTTACCAAGTCAATTTTTATACGATTATAAACGTTGAACCATTCTGGATGATGATTAATTTTTTCAGCCTCCATAGCTACTTCTGTCATGAAACCAAATGCCTGAACAAAGTTATCAAATTCTAGTGTCCTGTTTAATTTACCATTTTCGACTATCCAACCAGGATTTTTATCAATCTCCCTTTTGATTTCCTCGTCAGATAACTTTTTGTATTCATCTTCAGACATGTTCTATTCATACTCTCTCTTATATAAAAGGCGGATGATTAATATCCCCTCCTTTCTCTTTTGTTTATAACATACGAAGTAGAGGAAGTTTCTGATGAGGATGTACTATCTATTACTTAGTTGAGAAGATGCAAATTTTTTATTAGCAAATAAGCAATAGATTGAATTTCTGACTCAATTTCTAATAACGAATCTGCTCCCCCTCCTCCTCCGAGCAAAGAGCGAGGTATTATTCTTAAGGCATCTTCTCTGATATGACGTAATTATGGATCAATGGGTTAGGAGATAATAGATGACATCCATCTGACTTACAAACTAAAAATGCTGCGATAGCGGATGGCCCTGCAGTAAAGACGTGAGTCTGGACTGGATGTCACTACCTATAGTTTAGAAATCTCATACATATGCCTATACCAATATCTATGGTTTATCTTAAAATACCTCTTCTCTTAAACTTTGGTATTTCACTACATTACTATTATTCATTAACATAAAAGATAGAATAGAATATAGAAGAAACAATACATCAACAACAACAACAACAATAATTATTACAACAGAAATTTGAAATTTCCAATTTTAATTTTGCATTGTAAATTTGTGAGTGTATTCAACAAATATATTAATCACAAGTATTATAAATAAAATTAATGATCACGTTCAGTCAGGCTAGTCAACTTGAGATTAACCTTCGCGATCTATTCGACAAAATTAAGTAGATCAGTCAGTTTTCCTCTTCGTCTTTTGCTAATTTTCTACCGCCCTTTTTTATTTGCTCTTCTATATCATCTGTTCCCTTTTCGTTTACAGTAAATCTTGTTTCTGAGTAGGGGTGATATGGAGAGTCTATCATCTTTGCAACTCTGTTCTCTCCAGATTTTCTAAGATAAATTCTATAGGTTGAGGCATGTCCTAATACATTTCCTCCAGCTGCTTTTGTTGGATCTCCAAAGAAAGTATCTGGAGAAGATTGCACTTGATTTGTTATAACTATTGCAATGTTGTAAATCTCTGTGAGTCTTACGAGTTTGTGCAGCATATTATTAAGTCTCTGTTGTCTATCAGCCAGTGTACCTCTTCCAGCAAATTCTGCTCTGTGAAGAGAAATTATACTATCAATTACGACAAGTTTTGCTTTAAAATCATTAATATATTTACCAAGATCTTTTATTATTAGTTCCAGATGTGAGCTGTTATAAATTTTGCATACAGCTACACTTTTCAATATCTGAGAAGGATCGAATCCTCTTGCTCTAGCTATTTGCTCTACTCTCTCAGGTCTAAATGTACCCTCGGTATCGATGTATATTACGCCACCATCGAGTCCTCCTACTGCAATTGGCTGTCTCGCTGTTGCACATAGTGTATGACATATCTGTGATTTACCAGAACCGAATTCACCATAAAACTCAGTAACAGCTTGTGTCTCTATGCCTCCAAGCAAAAGATCGTCAAGAGCTATAGATCCAGTGGAACATCGTAGCATAGATTTCCTTTTTTCAAGAGCGGCGTCGGCTGTAACAAACTCTTTTTCTAGAACATTAGAATCTCTCAAAAGCTTCTGGGCTGCCATTATAAATGATGCAGCGCTATCCTTCGAAGAATTAAGGTCTACAGCCAGTTCGTCTGAACTTGCTACTGCAAGATCCATTACTGACACAATACCAGCCTCTTTGAGTTTCTTGGCCGTCGTAGGACCAATGCCTTCTATATCTTGGATTTCTAAATCAATAATAGGTGATGAAATTTCAGATATGGTATTTGTATCATTCTTTTGAACAATGTTATTATTAGATTCGTTTTCCATAGATGCTTTTCGATCTACCATCTTCATGACTTGATAATAATTACTCCTATTAATATCGAAACGTACCATGAAGGGAGGGAGGTAGGGAAGGGAAGGTCATCATTGTCCAGCTATTATTATTAGATAACTCATCTAATGCACCGATTGGCTAAAGAGTTATAATATAACAAAATGACTTTAATCTGCTTCTGATCATCGTCTTTGCGATTATGCGAAAAAAACAAAGTTCATACTATCCTAACCAATAACTTTTAATGCGTATTCTATAATATAGTTAATTTGCTCCATCTGCTTGAAAATTCTATCAGGGAAGGTTTGAAGGATAGAAAAGAATGATCCCTTATCGATAACAATGTAGAGTTTAACATATCTAAATCCTGAAATAATATCTTATGCTTTGGGTGAGAAATCAAACAAAATCAAACCTAAAAAAATATCGTCGTACCTATCTGAATAAGAAATCCTAAAGTGATTAGCCATATACCCATACATTTAGTTCTAGGTTTTTTATTAGTGGTATGAGTAACAGTAATAGGATCAGGCATTTTATTCTCTAAATCATCTACTGCTTGCCTCTCTAAATCCTGCAGTTTTATTATAGGATTCTCGATATCATCTAAGCGTATTGCTGGCCTTATCATACTTGGTTGTTTATCCTTAGATTTTCGTTCCATTACTAATATCCAACCAAATCCGATGATCTCAAAACCTAATCCTAGAATGTTTAAAAATAAAGACAGATGTAAATTGTCTAACATTATTATGGTTACTTCTTTAATTAAACATAGAATTAATATTGTTTTAGTTATCTTTGTCTGAGTGTTTAAGTAAATTTACATCATTGGTATCTGTCTATCTTTGGTGAACCTATGTTTATTAGCCTTTGACATAAAACAATCAACTTGCGGATACTAATCATTAATTACCAAAATACAAGATCCAAGTATTCGCGTACTCTTTCCGTTTTTCTATAAAATTCTCAGAAGAAAACAAAAAAAACATATCATATCATAACTTAGAACTTTGACTGAGAAGGTCCGAGTGCAGATGCTAGTATTGCGTAGGTGAGAATTTTTATTCGTCTATCAACTGATCTCTTGCAGCATGAGAGTCGGTGTAATTGGACTTGGAATGATGGGATCACATATGGCGATTAGATTACTTAATACTGGTCATAAAATTTATGTTTATAATCGTGATATAGTAAAGGCTAAGCCATTTGCCAAGACGAGTGCTAGTATATTGAAGACTCCTAGAGATATTGCTTTGAATTGTGATTTTATTTTAATCTGTATTACAAACTTCGATGCGGTAAAAGAGGTATGCTTTGGCAAGAATGGTATCGTAGCGGCTGATCGTAAACAGTTGATAATAGCTGATTCCAGCACTATCTCTCCTGAGCAATCAAAGTATTGTGCAGAAGGACTTGGGCAGAAGGAGATAGATTTTATTGGGATGCCTGTGATGGGCGGCCCAGCGGCAGCAGAAAGAGGCGAATTGGTGAATATCGTTGCAGGTCCTAAAAGGGCGTTTCTGAAAGTAAAACCAATTATTGATAAATTAGCAAAATCCGTTTTTTATATTGGTGAAGATGCTGGATCGGCTAATGTTGTTAAATTGGCGTTAAATTTGAATATTGCCTTAATAGCTGGTGCATTATCAGAGGGCATAACGTTAGTTAAGGCTGCTAGTATTAACCCCGAGATCTTCATTAAAGTTATAAATTCCACCTATTTTAAGACAGGTCTTAGTGAAAATAAAGGCCCAAGAATGATAAAGGACGATTTTCAGCCCTCTTTTCATCTTAAAAATATGCTTAAAGATCTTGAACTTTCTATAGGTACGTCGCAGTCTGTTGGAGTGTCTTTACCTCTTACTTCACTTATGCAGCAGATGTATAGAGCAGCAAATAACATGGGATATTCAGACTTAGATTATTCAGCAATATCCGCATTTATGGCTACGATAAACGGTATGAATACAAAAAAAAATGATATTAGAAATTCTAAGAATTTAAAATAAGCAGGCTTCACATCTTTATATCTCTTCAGGATACAAGAAGAGTTACAGACATGGCTTTATTTCCTTTAGTTCAAAATCAAAACAGTTTGTATAGCAGAAATATAGTGAAGTCATGATATCATATTGTCATGACGAATTGTAGAAGTAGATATTTGGCGAAATCTCTAAAGCCTCCTTTTCTCAAGTGCTTGCGGCAAAAAGTACAGCCAAAGCATGCTCCAAACGAACAAAGCAAACTGTACACTAGCCCTGGGAGGACTAACTAGTGCGAAAGATTCTATAATATATTCATAAAAGAACCTTATTGATACTTGCCTAGAATTGGCTGTATTCTAATGAATGGCTGCCCCTATTGGAGCTTCGTCTTTTATGGTAAGAAATATAGGCTTTCCCTCAAATCCGTCTGCCGCTAATAACATGCCATTAGAAATTATACTGCCAATTTTACGTGGCTCCATATTTGTACAAATAACTACGACTTTGTCGATTAATTCTTCTGGCTTATAAAAAATTGCGGCGCCGACTACGATATCTCTTTGATCTATTCCAATATCCACTATGACTCTTAAGACCTTTTTCATGCCTGGAATACTTTCTGCATGGATAATTTTACCGATTTTCAAATGTATTTTGGAAAAGTCTTCAAATGTGACATATTGTTGTTGTTCTTCTTCTTCAGACCCGCTCACAATGCTACAATTGGCCGCCCTCTTATTATAAATACATACTTTTTTTTAGAGAATGAGCATAGAAATTTTGTTTATGTATGTATGTATGTATGATAAGCAGACCACTCTTGTTGTTGTTTTTCTATCGTCAATCGGATAGTGTATATTTCCAATCCTTTGTAACCCATGATTGACATCTCCTATGGAAATAACTTTAGCAATAATCAATGGGATATTAACTACTATTACGTTTGGAATTATCGCTACATGGCTATACCTAATAGCATATGTAGTAAAATCTTTGAAACAAACTCCTACGCTAGAATCTTTTAAAAAATCAACGATCATCGAAAATTTTCCTAAAGTCAGCATAATTTTACCTGCCCGAAATGAAGAAAAATATATTGCAAGATGTTTGGATAGTTTATTAAGACAAGACTATCCAAATTTTGAGATTATTGCAATCAATGATTCATCAACAGATAGAACTGAAGTCATAATGCAGCATTATGCAGCAAGAGATCCTAGGATTTTAGTTGTTAAAGCTAAACCTAAGCCTGATGGATGGATAGGTAAGAATTGGGCATGTTATCAGGGCTATTTGAGAGCGACAGGCAATTTGTTTCTCTTTACAGATGCTGATACCGTACATCAACCTTCTACAATGTCATTGTCTATTAAGCATCTGATATTCGAGAATTTAGATGCTCTGACGGCTATGCCAAAGCTTCTATGCAAAGACATTTGGACAAAAATCACGTTACCGATGCTCTCAACTTTTTTACATAGTCGATTTTCCGCTCTTCGTGTAAATGACCGTAAGACAAAAATAGGTTACTTTTTCGGTAGTTTTTTCATAATATCTAGGAGCACCTATGAAAAGGTGGGTACTCATAAGGCAATTAGACATGAGATCATAGAAGATGGCGCCTTAGGAGGAAAAGTGAAGGAAGAAAAATTTATGATGAAAATGGTCCGTGGTGACAACTACATAGAAGCAATCTGGGCTAGAGATTTTCATTCGTTATGGCATGGATTGAGACGATTAATGATTCCTCTGTATAATCAGAAAAGAAAAAGTGCATCTTTAATGGCTATTGCTATTTTTTTCCTTCTTTTTGAACCATTTCTTTTGCTACCCTACTCATCATTATTATTATTTTTAAATGTAGCCACAGACGATATCTTTAGTTTGATTTTAATAGTGAGCGATGCTATGGCATCTGCAATTATTATTTTGAGTAGCGTTATTCAATTAAGGTTTAGCATTTTTCAAAATCCTCTTTATGCATTAGCTTCTCCTTTAGGAGGAGCAATTATATCATTATCTTTTATAACATCTATTATCGACGCAAAAAAGAAAGGAACCGTTAGTTGGCGCGGAAGGCACTATGCTTTAAACGAAAAACAGCATCCATTTAATTAAAAAAAATGAAGAATACAAACACCGCAGATTAAATAATTATAAGAATCATAACATTTTCACTCAGTCAAATTTCTTCTAATATTATAAACGCCTAACAATATAGAACCCCCCCCCAACTATTTATTAAGAATACCATGAATTTATCTTTAGGAAAATATTTTAGATATGCTCACAACCACCAAGGATCCAAATATCTATGAAATTTTGCAAAAATGTTTAGAAGGAAAGAAGATCTTGAAAAGAGACGCCTATAATCTCATTAATTCTGTGGATTGCACTGATTTAATCATAGATACAGGGAGAAAAATCAGAGATAGATTTAAGATTGGTCCAATCACATACTCCCGTAAAGTTTTCATAAATCTAATTAACCTATGTAGAGATACGTGTTCTTATTGTACGTATAAAAAAGAACCATATGACAATTCCGTAACTATGATGAAACCTGAACAAGTTTTAGCTATTGCAGAAGCAGGTCGACGGCTCCATTGTACGGAAGCTTTGTTTGTAACAGGTGAAAGGCCTGAGCAGAAATACCAAGAGGCGAAAGCATGGCTAAACTCAGTAAGGAGATCATCAACTATTGAATATATAAACGAAATGAGTGAAATGGTACTTGACAAAACAGGCTTGCTTCCACATACCAATGCTGGTAGTATGACAAAAAAGGATATGTCATTGTTAAAAGAGACTAATGTTAGCCTAGGCATGATGCTAGAGTCTTCTAGCCGACGATTAAGCGAAAAAGGTATGCCGCATGAAAATGCTCCAAGTAAAAATCCTAAAGTTAGAATAAAAGCATTAGAGAATGCAGGACAATTGAAAATACCCCTTACCACAGGCTTACTTATTGGAATAGGTGAGACGCCGGAGGAACTTGTCGATTCCTTATTTACAATTGAAGAAATCAACCAAAAATATGGACATATCCAAGAGATAATAATGCAGAACTTTGTACCAAAGCCTGAAACTGGGATGGAAAGGTCTGCACCTCCTACATACAACTATTTTATAAAGAGCATAGCTATTGCTAGAATGATAATGCCGGAAATTAATATTCAAGTTCCTCCTAACCTCAATCCTAATATTTTCGGAAAGTATTTGGATGCAGGAATCAATGATTGGGGTGGCATTTCCCCTGTGACCATTGACTATGTAAATCCAGAATTTCCTTGGCCAAGTATTGAATCTGTAAAATACGTTACTGAAAATAGAGGGTGCAAATTTAGAGCACGGCTCCCTGTCTATCCAGAATTTATGGTAAAAGACGATGGCTTTATAAAAGATAGGCTTAAGAATTACATAAACCTTATTTCGGATGAGACAGGGCTAGTACGGGAGGACTATACAAATTGACCCTAGATTCTCTATTAAAAGGAATTGATCCTTTGATTTCCTCCACTCTAGATCGAGCACTTAGCGACAAAGAGATTTCAGAGAATCAAGCAGTTGAACTTTTTGATTCTAATGGGACCGAAATGAATGTTATTGTACTTGTTGCCAATGAATTGCGGAGGCGTACTGTTGGAAATAATGTCACATATGTTATAAATAGAAATATCAATTTCACAAATGTGTGCATCAAACGCTGCGGTTTTTGTGCATTCAGCAGAGACTTTCGTGAAGAAGAAGGTTATTTTCTTCCTATTGAAGAGATTGTTAAAAGAGCCAAAGAAGCTTCAGAGCTGGGTGCTACAGAAATTTGCATTCAAGCTGGCTTACCTCCTAAAATGGAAGGTCATTTGTATATAGATATTTGTAATGCTGTGAAGAAAGAATTACCAAATATTCACATCCATGCGTTTTCTCCAGAAGAAATACTGTATGGGGCAATTAGGTCGGAATTACCAGTTGAAGAATACTTGAAAATGTTAAAGGAAGCAGGGATAGGCAGTCTTCCAGGAACTGCAGCTGAAATTCTAGATCAAGAATTGCGGGACATTATATCTCCCGGAAGAATATCTTCTAAAGACTGGATAAATATCATAAAACTTGCACATTCTATGCAAATTCCTACTACCTCCACTATCATGTATGGGCATGTTGAGTCATCATTACATAAAGCCAAGCATCTTGCTTTGATAAGAAGTATTCAAAAGGAAACATGTGGATTTACTGAATTTGTGCCATTGAGTTTTGTCCACAGCGAAGCGCCTATGTACAATCATAATATAATACCAAATATTCGACCTGGAGCCGATGGCAATGAAGTCATTAAAATGCATGCCGTATCACGTATTATGTTACACGGTCATATCAATAATATTCAAGTCTCATGGGTCAAAGAAGGTCCAAGAATGTCGCAATTGTTACTTGCTGCAGGTGTCAATGATTTCGGTGGTACTTTAATCAATGAGAGTATTTCAACGGCTGCAGGAGCACAATATGGGCAATTAATGAAGCCAAAACAAATTAGATCGATAATAAGATCAGCAGGAAGAATACCGGCTCAGCGCTCGACGACATATGGATTACTAAAAGTCTATGATGTAGAAGAAGAAGACTACCAGAATTATTCTGATACCGAATTAGATAAAGCAGATCCACGGGAATTTGGATCATATAAGGAATTGATCAAACTAGATACATTTAGATACAGAGACCAAAATAAAAATAGTAACAGATAGCTAATTATCCATAATAAGCATCGTTAAGGTAGATTTTACGCCTTTTACTCTCCTTATTTTACTACTAATGAATTCTTTCAACTTGTCCATTGAATCGGCTTCAACTTTAATCATTATATCATATACACCGTACACAGTATAAGCTTCCTTAACACCAGGAATGCTTTTCATATCTGCAGCTAAAGTTGATTCATAACCAAGATCGGCGTTCAATAATACAAATGCTCTCGGCATATTGTTCTACACATCATTGAGCAGGGAGTATACTTTAAGTTAACTATTATTTAATTCGCAGATATCATACCGGTGTCATCTGTATATTTGAGTTTCAAACAAGCCATGACAAGAACTTGATGGCAATTTTTCACCTTAGAAAATAGATGCATCTATATTTATATTATATTTATATGTATATGTATATGTGTATATATATATACGTACATATAGATACTAAAGTTTCCAATAATCGTTAAACCATTGTGGTAAAAGTGTTTGCAAAGGCAGCATTATAAAATTCTAAAAATTCTGAGGCATGGTTTGACCAAATATCCCAAACATTTTATTTTACATGATATCAAAAAGTGTATGTCTCATTTTCGCTGTCCAAATTGCGGATCACTTTACTCTATCCAGATGGACAAAATATTTGATGGAAGGTTTTTGGTCAGATGCTCAAAATGCAATATATGCAGCATACTTCCGCTAAATAATAATCTAGAGGAAACATACCTGGACTTTTTAGATTTGTATGATAGAAGGTGTATAACGACTACAGAGAATTTAAGATCACTTTTGGAGGAAGAAAAAATCATCAGATCTGAACTGGAAGTAAGATCCTTGATTACAGAGAATAGTGCTAATAATAATGATCTTATTAAAAAAATACTATATTCTGATAAAGATTATGTTGTAGATTTTAAAATTCTTGAAGAGGCAGATATAGAACTAGGAAGTAAAGTTTCAGAACTTCCAATAGACGAGTCTCTAATAGCCGCTTTGTCTGAGAATAATATCAAAACAGTATACAAATTCCAAGAAGAAGCCATTAAAAAAATCTTGCTTGGAAAAGATATAATTATCATTGCTCCCACGGCGTCTGGTAAGACTGAGGCTTTTTCTATACCAGTATTACAGAAAATTTCTGAAGATATTTCTCATTTCGGATCCCTACGGCTGAGTTCAAAAAAAAATAAGATCTCTGCAATATTTGTATATCCTACAAAATCCCTTTCAAGAGATCAATTACCAAAAATAAAAGCCCTTGCAGAGTCAGTTGGTCTACATGTTGACCTCCTTGATGGTGATACGTCGAGAAATGAAAGGGAATCCATACTATCATCTCCTCCAGATGTCATCATTACAAATTTTGACGTCATTCATTATCATTTAATGCACAGAACTAGATTTTCGCGCTTAATACGTAATGCTAAATATTTGATTGTTGATGAAGCTCATGTTTATACAGGTGTTTTTGGTGCAAATGTTCACTTTATAATCAAAAGATTAGAAAGGCTCTCACCTAATAAAAAAATACAGCTGATCGCTTCTTCAGCCACGCTTCCAAATGCGGATAATTTCTGCCAAGTATTATTTGATAGAAAAATGGAGATCGTGCAGGGAAAGGGCAGAAAGGGAAAAATATATTTTATAATCTTATTTCCATCCTTACGATCTCATAGATCTCTAACAATAGACTTATTGAAGTATACAACCAGACTAAATCATAAAACTATTGCATTTAACAATTCTCATCTAGGCTCTGAGCTATTGGCATTTTATGCATCCAAACAGGGAGTAAAAATAATGGTCCATCGAGCTGGAATTTTGCCCGCAATTCGAAAATTTGTTGAGAATTCATTTAGACGAGGAGAATTACATGCTATTTCTGCAACTCCCACGTTGGAGCTTGGCATAGACATTGGTGATGTGGATGCGATCATATCAAATATTGTTCCCATTAATAGACTTACACAAAGACTTGGTAGAGCAGCAAGAAGAGGGCAACTAGGATATGCCTTTTTAGCGCTTGGCAATGATCCTATAAGTCAATATTATAAATTTCATCCAGACGATTATCTTGCTGACGAAGAACATGCATATACTGATCCTTCGAACCCTATTGTAGAAGAATACCAAGTCCTTGCGATGACTTGTGATAGGCCTATATCCATGTTCGAATCACATGGTGCGTGGAATACGATTCAAAAACTAATTTCAAAAAATCTGGTTAAAGTAATTAATGAAAAATTTATGCCAGACTATAAGAAAGCGATTGAAGTATTACACAATTACAATATACGCGGAATAGGGAGCAATGTTGACATAATTTTTAATAAGAAAATAGTTGGAGAACGTTCGCTGCCTCAGGCTCTTGAGGAACTTCATGTAAATGCTATTTATTTTTTATCTGGAAGGAGATACCAAGTCAAAAAGTTGCATTGGAAGAAAGAGAGCAGACAACAACAGCATTACGCTGAACTTATCCAAATCCCAAATGACTATCCATATTATACTAAAGCAATTGTTGACGAATGGCCGAGTATCAGACAAATTTATGATAAGAAGAAAGTATTTGGAATAGAGGTTAAATATTGTTCTCTAAAAATCCTTAAGAGAATTTTGGGCTATTCCAATATAGAAATTGGACAAGAAGCAACGCAAGGTAAGAAAGTAATGCTTGAAAATCCTCTAGAGTTTGAATTCCTTACAAAAGGCTTTCTGTTCAGAGCTCCTAGACCACTCAACAATATAATTAAGGCTACTGATGAACAATACATAGAAATGAGCAGTTATCATGCCTCAGAACATGTCATAATAGAAGGAAGCGGCATGATAACTGGTGGAGCGCCACAAGATTTAGCTGGAATATCGCTAGGATCTTCTGGTTATATATATGTCTATGATGGTAGTATTGGAGGAAACGGCGCTAGTAAAGTAATCTATGATAGACTTGATTCTGTACTATCAAGATCATTACGAATTCTTTCTGAATGTCCATGTAAAAGCGAAAGCGGATGTCCTCGCTGTACATACTCATACAGATGCGGAAATAATAATGAGTATTTGCATAAAGATGCAGCAATAGAAATTTTGAATAGAGTAGTCGAAGGAGAGAGAACAGAGATAGATGACAAGGATGCTCATCTTGATCGTGCATTGGTTTAAGTATTTCTAAAGATTTCAGATATATATCTACACACATACATACTATATGTTCTATATGTTATACTAGATCTAAATGCTAATAAATAGAAGACTCTAGAGCTATTACCAGTATTACTAATTCAGACCTTTAGACTTTCTGACTGATGATGATATTTTGCATAAACCTAAACTTACTCTAATCATTATCTTTCTGCTCCAATTTATCATTTGAAAAAATGTATTAAGATAATTTTGTTTTTTTTTCTATGTGTGTGATAAAAAGAGAGAGAGAGAGCAGACTAGCATAAACCACCGCCACCCTCCGCCTGATTTATCTAAAAATTATATTAAGTGTCTAAAATCATACTCGGAAAAATCTTCTAACTCTATATCGGTCATAGATTTTTTGACTACATTTGAACCACTGTATTGATAGATAAGTCAATAGTAACACAGGATCCATATTTGCAATGTCAATTTTTCTTGTTGAGCCATTTTAAACCATCTGATCCTGTACTGGTGTTACTTTATTTCTGCTTACATACAGTATATACTATTTCTGGCCGAAATCAAAGCTATTTTGTAACCCATATTCAAATCAATCACCATCATATAGCATGCGATCTTTGATACAAAAGAAAGGTGAATCACAACAGACAAATATTAACAATTTTGGGTAAGGTTTAAGAATGGTAGTAAATGCTTATTATTTTGTATAATGTAGATGGAATCTTCTGTTTCTCCTACTACTAATTCTAGCATTATAGCTAATGTAAAATGGAGTACTCTTGAACATAGGGGCGTAGCATTTCCTCCAGAATACCAGTCACGAGGTATAGGTATTGTTATTCGAGGTGAAAGATTTATTCTAAACCGCGACCAAGAGGAATTAATATATGCGTGGGCAAAGAAAAAGAATACACATTACATCCAAGATCCCATTTTTCAATCGAACTTTCTAATCGATCTCAGAGCGTTATTGCCTGAGAAGTTCCGAAGTATTGATTTTATAAAAGATATTGATTTTTCTGAAGCATTTAGACTTGTAGATCATGAGAATACAATAAAAGAAGCAGAGATACAAAGAATAAAGAATCTTCCAAAAGATGAGAAAAGGAAAATATCTTTACAAAAAAAGGAAGAAAGAGAAAGGCTCAAGGCCATCTACGGTAAGGCGATTGTGGATGGTGTAGAAGTAGAAATTGCCAATTGGCTAGTTGAACCTCCTGGCTTATTCATGGGAAGAGGCCAGCATCCATTACGTGGCAAATGGAAGCCACGAGTAAGAGCTCAAGATGTCATCCTTAATCTAGGGGAAAACGCTCCTGTTCCAGAAGGCGCTTGGAAAGATATTGTTCACGATCACTCATCCACATGGCTCGCTACATGGATTGAGAAAATAACTGGCAAGAGAAAATATGTATGGCTTCATGATTCGGCTATACTTAGACAGAGTAATGACAAAGAAAAATATGACAAAGCAAAGAAACTAGAAAAATACATTGGCAAAGTACAAAAGCAAATAATCAGGATAATGCTTAATTCTAATAACCTAAATCAAAAGAAGGTGGCTACAGTATGTTATCTGATTTTCAAACTTGCAATGCGGGTTGGTGACGAAAAAGATCCTGACGAAGCTGATACAGTAGGTGCATCTACTCTGCGAGTGGAACATATTAAATTTCCAGAGAAGAACGGTAAGCAATTAATAGAATTTAATTTCCTGGGAAAAGACAGTGTTCCATGGCAAAAAACTCTTGAAGTTAATTCTCAGGATACCAGAGGGCTTTACAATAATCTCAAATTGTTTATGAATGGGAAGGAACATAATTCACCAATTTTTGATAGGATTACTTCTAGCAAGGTCAATATATTTCTGCGAAGCATTGATCCAAAAAATGTCCCAGGATTGACGGCAAAGGTCTTTAGAACATATATTGCTACAAAAACAGTCAAAGAGGAACTTTCAGATCCAAAGATAAGGGTAGATAAGAATTCATCAGAAATAGAAAAAATCTATGTTATGAAAATGGCAAACCTAAAAGCTGCAATTACATGCAATCATAAAAAAGGGATAGACCCAAAGAATCCTGCAAGTAGAAAAGCATTAGAAAAATTTGAAGAGGCTCTGAAAAACAAGCAAGAGTCTATCAAAAGGATTCGATCTGATATTGCAACAAAGAAGTGGAAGACAGAGATTCAGAAAAAGAGACTCGAAGACAGATTAGAAAAGCTAGAAATGCAGCTTAAACTACAGAAAGAGACCCGCGATTATAATCTTGGAACCTCTCTGAGAAATTATATTGATCCACGTGTAATGAGGGCTTGGTTAAACTATGTACAGCTTGACTGGAGGAAGATTTATACTACTACTCTTCAACGCAAGTTCAAATGGGTTGATGAGTATTCTAGCAACAATTTAAAAGAATTTTATCCAATTAGAGAAGAGATTCCCCTCCAAGAAATGAAAATATTACATAACGAGAGTTGAAAAATCTCCCCACATTTTTTTGAAAACACTATAAGATAAGGAAGGAGTATAATTCTTCTCTAAGGTCTCAATTGTCACGTCATCTTAATTGTATGAAAATTGGAATTTTGATCAATCAATTTATGCTAGTTCTTTAGGTTCTTGACATTCTTCCTGAGGACGACGAGAATCAATTTTTGATCTTGCTATCCCTTGTCTAATAATCGAAATTTATCTATGGTAGTAATATAGTTCAACTGATTTTCATGTCTATTATATCACTAGAAGATGCAGGAAGGAATAGGGATGAGAGATCTTGGTCAATTATTTTAATATACATATATATACATTTATATATGTATATTTGTATATATATATGAATCACCAGGACTATCTAATAATACTAACCCTGTAGAAGAATTTCTAATGAATCTCAAAGATATAGCTTTTATCAAATATGTTGACATGCCAGTGGTACTTCTTAGTAGGAAACATGAAGAAATCTATGCAATTTGCTCATAACTTTGAAATTGTCTTCATTATGAGATGAAGCCTTACTTTTCTTGTTTAGTCGTATTTATTAGAACAATCAACAACATCAATTCCATTATCAGTCAAGCCTTCTTTAGGCTCATAAATTGTTGTTACATAACTATAGCATGCAATAGCTTAAGACAATTCAAGGTATGAGCAGCCTAATTTCAATATAAATATATATCAAAGTGAATAAAGGGTAAAGGCTCTTTTATTGCTTCTTAAACAGCACGGAGGAAGTAACCGAAATTAAAGGCAGAATCTGAAGGTAGATAAAGATCAACTATAAATAAATGAACTCAGTTTTCTTTCATTGTGAAAGACCCGTCTTATGTTCCAGATAATATTACTTCACTT
>JAREAI010000169.1:0-5729 GCA_029240435.1 Nitrososphaeraceae archaeon
GAGTGAAAAATTGCCTGTTTTTCTCTAATACTAAAGGCCATACTACCCGTTCCCATATTAATCTACGACTCTCAGTTGAAGATGCATGTTTTCCCTTTTCTTTTTTCTTGCTCTGGGTAAGAGAATTATATGTAGAGTTTTTTGATGATTCGTATCCCTTGCTTCCCTTATGACCTAATTTTCCGAAGACTTTTTTATCATCTATAGGCTTACTTGATCTACTCCTTCTCTTGGCGACCTGTTCTAAGGAGAGTCGATTATGATAAGGCATAGCAGCTGCTGCAAAATATCATATTTTACACTTTTTCATCTTTAAATACTCAAAAATAAATCTCGAGTGCAATATAAAGACGAGGCGAAAAATTGGGATGTGAATGCTAATACTATGATATAAAGGTTATAAGAATATACGTTTATTACCCATAATCCCAAAGGAACATTTCCTAGCCTAGTTGCTATAGACTTTTCATATGTTAAAGCCGATTAGCATGTGCTACTCTGGGAAGCATAGTCATAGTTTGGTATTAACTTCGGCAGCTATCAATTGTTTTATTTTTTCGATGAAATTGTCATCTTCACAATCAAATGAACGTTCTAATGCCAGTCCAACTAGTATTTCATGTGATGATATATTCAGCAGCATCAATTTGCAGTTATTATAAATTGTGATTATTATTTGGGCTTCACCAAAAATACCTTTCACTTCGTTAACCACACTTAGAGTAGCAGCTGCTAAACTTCCACCGTACCTTTCACCGTCTTGGGTTACACCAAATGTTTCTTTGAATGATGGCTTAGATTTGGCTCCAAGAATATTTCCATTGCTTTTTATTATAGATACAGCCCAAATCCTAGTGTCAATAGATAAAACTTTATCTAAGATTGCTTTTGCATCGGTTTGATTAATTGACATTGTATTATCCTTCTCCGTCTGTCTTTTTGTTTGGTAACTCTGGTTTATTATATGAGGTTATTGGTTTCTCTCAATCCGCTTTGAGATGAGCAAGATATATGAGGACAAAATTCAGGAAATGATATACAGCAGAGACTTTTAATCTGACTCTGCTGTAGATTGTTTCATCCTTATGATTAGACGATTGGCAAAATCTTCCAATAGAGCAATTTCTCTGTATTTTATTTTCTTTTACATTATAGCATTTGGCCTCATTTCTAATGCTAATACTTTAGTGTCGATAGCGGAGGCAACAACAGAAAAGGACAATCAAGTTATGCTTAGAGCCATTTTGACCGATTTAGGCGATCCTAATAGATGGCAAACCTTATTTCAGCCTGCATTAGAGGAGTTAAGGAAAAGACACCCTGAGCTGGACGTTCAGCTAAATTATACGACTTTTCCATATAATATGACCAGGGCAGCACTTTTAGAATCACTATCAAACAAGACTGCTATTGACGTAATTTCAGTTGATCAGATCTGGCTTGGAGAGTTAGCTGAAAAGGGCTTTTTATCTGACCTGACCAATAAAACCCAAGACTGGGGAAAATTACCGGATTTTTATGAAGCAAATTTAGACGGTACCATTTTCAATGACAAGATATACGGAATCTGGGCCTGGACTGATGTACGGGGTATATGGTATTGGAAGGATATCCTAAAAAAATCCAATGTAAGTCCAGATTCTTTAAGAACATGGGAAGGATATCTTGAAGCCGCAAAAAAGATTAATAGCACTATTCAGGCTGAAAAAGAAGAAGGCACTTCCACGCTAGTGCAACCTATGCACCTCAACGGTGATGTTAATGCACCTGATGTATGGTATCCGTATTTGTGGATGCTTGGTGGATCTATAGTTGAAAACAGACCCGGACATCCAACAAAGGATTCTTATTGGTTCCCAAGTTATAATAGCACTGAAGGAGTCAGGGCCCTTGAATTTCTCAAAAGGCAAATTGACATAGGGCTCAAACCGCAACCAAGAATTGATGACCCGTTTGTAGACAAGAAATTTGCAGTAATGCTATCAGGATCATGGATGCCTAGCATCTTCCCTAGAGGAACGAATATTGCGGAGATAGTAGGTTTCTTACCTGCGTTTCCAGTACCAAATGACAGTGTCCAAACAACAACAATGATGGGTGGTTGGCAGTTTGGTATTCCTTCTACCTCTACTCACAAAGACCTGGCTTGGGAACTTATTACTGTAATGTTAGAACCTGAAATTTTTGCACCATGGCTACAGCGGTACGGATACCTTCCTACACAAGCATCAATAGGTGAAGGCCCATATTCAATGCAGTTAGAGCAGTCCATCCCCTATTATCAAGAAATGATCTCTATGATTGAGTTTGGTGGAAGTAGACCTAGCATCCCTGAGTACTCAGAGATATCCAATCATATAAAGCAAGCACTGGATGAAGTCTTCTCCAGTGCAAAGGAATCTGAACAAGCACTAGATGACGCCGCTGCAAAATCGGCTAAAGTTCTAGGTTGGTCATAAACAAGATTCACTCATCTTGCCAATTCTTCATTTTTTTTTCCTAGCATTAGATTAAGAAGGTTTTACGGACATTGCCTATATCTAGGGAGTTTGACTATCCCAACATTATTTCGTATAAGGTATTGTTCTTCCGATAGCAAGACCAGCAAGAAATGGAACAATCTTTAATACTCTCAAAGCGATCGATTGTGCAGACTGAATATCAAATGTCAGACCTTTTCGGAATCGGATATTCCTCAAGATCAGTTTTTTGTAAAGACTATTTTTAACAAGGGGCTTCATATTTTTACCATATATGTAATTTTTATGGAAGTATTCTATCAGAGAGGATAGGTCCTTGTGTAACAGCGCCTTAGAAATTGCCCCTATCCTAGAAGAGTGGCTTAATCTGTGTGCATAGTAATAAATCAAACAGTCCTCATTGATCCCTAATTCATGCATATGGCAAACAATATCTAGCTTCTTAAAAACTGCATCAAGAAGAGAATGTTTATAGAACCTAGGAATTAGGAAGCCTGAAAGAGGATCAATATTTCTTTCCCATAACTTATTTACTAACTTACGATCTGCTGCAATTAATTTCTGCAAAAAAGAATCTATCCTGGAGGATTCTTCTTCAAGATAGAGCATATCATTATTAGGAAACATTGAGAGGGAACGTTGTAGAATATTTGAACAGGCAAGTATTTGATCGGAGTCCAGGTATAGGATATAGTCTCCTTTACTAGCCTTAAATCCCAAGAACCTGGCTCCAAGAAGTCCCCATTGTGTTTCAATGATCTTCGCTGAGTATTCTCTTGCTATTTCAATGGTTCTGTCGGTACTTTGACTGTCTACTATTACCAATTCTGTGTTAGGATATGTTTGATTAACAATCGACTGTAGACAGCTATCTAATGTGTTTGCTGAATTTCTAGTGGGTATAACAATAGATATCAGGGGTTGCACTATAGAGTATATTACGATAAGCAATATGTAAAATTATCGTCTAGGACAATTACAAATTTATGTTAATTGCAGACCGTCTGTTTTTTGTATTGAAAAGGGCTTAATCGCATTGCTAAAAACTAATCAAGCACTAAGAGACTTCTGTCATAATGCAGCCAGTCTTCTAGCCAGTGAAGACATTTTATATCATCTTGTATCCATCTTTCAAGCCAACCAAAACGCCTCAACTCACCTTCACCAATTTGATTCTGGCTAATTTGTTGTTTAATTTTGTTTCGCTCCTTGAGAATATTTTCAATTTTATCTAATTCTCCTAAACACTCTGCTTTTACTTCAGATTCCTCAACATATATTCCAAAGTTATAAAAATACTTTTTAAATTCATTAATATGAAAGACTATGCTTTCATAGTCTTTAATCCAAACTATTCTCATTCTGGCTATAAGGGGCTTCCCATAAAATATCAGGTTCTTCATAAAATTTGTAGCCGTTATATTGTAGGCATTTTTAAGTTCAATCTCTGCAGTCTCTCCAAAAAGGCCTTTCATGATTCCTATGCTTTTGTCAAAAAGCATGGAATAATGTTCAAAGTCTATTGTTGATTGTGGTTCTTTTTTTAAGTGTAAATTTAGTCCTAAGAGAATAAAAAGAATTCTTTCCATAGCGCAGCGATTACCTACAGGTGTAGGATCATATTGCGAAAGGAATTCCTTGAAATAACTTGTGCTCCATTTCTCCATTTTACCAACAAGAGTTGAGTTAAGTGCAATTGAATACGCTTTGATTAAATATTCTGGTACATTAGACATCCTCTGTGTTTCTGGAATTTCCATTTCAATTAGCTTGGGAGCAGTTTTGTTGTCAGAATTGTGTTCAACCTCATTGAGGACTGACTTTATTTTATCTACGACATAATCTAACGAATTAATGATTTCTTCATTCTTGAATCTATATACAGGATACCCTGAATTTTCTAATGCCCTCTGTCTTATCCTATCATTTTTCTTAATCTGAGGCTCCTCATGATACGGCCCATCAACTTCAACAATCAGATCCTCATTGACAAGAATATCTGGAGTATAAAAATTGCAGCTTGTGTACCAAATTTCAGGTTCTAACTGAATTTTGATACCTTTAGAGTGCAGCGCTCTAGCTAATTGTACTGCATATTTGGTAGGTTCTGACCGCTTTATCTTTGGCTGATTTTGATCATTATTATAAGAAATAAGATTCGACGGATCATAGTATGGGTTGTCACTTGCACATTTACGACAATACCTTTGAGAGTGGAACAACTGTTCATTTCCGCATGTTTGACATACCTGCTGATCAGACAAGAGACTATATTTCTCTTATATACTTAATAAGAAAATGGTTTATGCCTTCCAGGCTTCAGGATATGTTCTCAGGATAGCCTCCTTTACTTCATTCGAAGACTTTGCTCTCCGTCAGATTCTCAATATCTGGACTATCAAGTAACGGTATTTGAATATCAGAGATTTTAAGCAAGCTCAACGATTCCCTTTACATAATCATACCAAAAATACCATTATATCTTATTGATTTTACTCATCATAGTAAAATCTCCTTTCACCGTTTGTATCGAAGAAATGAATCTTACTATAAGGTATCCCAAGCTTAAGAATACGACCAACAGTAATATCAAGTTTGGAATTTGCATTTGCAACTTTTATTAAATTAGATCCCGTCTTTACTTCTATTATCGAATCATCTCCCAACATTTCTATGAAAGTTATTTCTCCCTTCATTGTGATATCTGCATAACTTTCGTCATCTAAAATGCTAATATCTTTGGGTCTGATCCCAATCGTCACCCTATGAGGCAACGGTTTTGAAGTGGTTACATTTGGAAGGTTGAAGGATATACCGTCAGATTCAAGATGAACACCTGTAAGATCTTTGACAAGGATGAATTCAAGAAAGTTCATCGAAGGACTCCCTATAAAATCAGCCACAAATGTATTTGCGGGTTGATTATATACTTCCTGAGGTTCCCCAACTTGTTGAAGTAAACCTTTATTCATAATAGCGACTTTATCTGCCATACTCATAGCCTCTATCTGATCATGTGTAATGTAGAGTGTAGTTATACCTACCTTCTTCTGCAACTTCTTGATTTCTGTTCTCATATACATTCGAAGTTTTGCATCAAGGTTACTTAGCGGTTCATCCATTAGGAAGACTTTTGGTTCACGCACTAGCGCTCTACCTAATGCAACCCTCTGCATCTGTCCTCCGCTTAGCTCTTTGGGTTTTCTACCAAGAAGATCTTTCATGCCAAGCAGGTCTGCTACATCGTTG
>JAREAI010000170.1:0-5720 GCA_029240435.1 Nitrososphaeraceae archaeon
TAATAGGTTCAGGAAAGTCAGTTTCGAAAGTAAATCCATTAATTATTATTGATTCTTTACAAGCAGTAGCAAAGAATTCCACCTCCACTAAGATGATTTGTGGTGCTGGAATAACAGACAAAAGTGATGTGACGAGTGCTCTTCAATTAGGCGCTGACGGCATATTGGTCGCAAGCAGTATCGTAAAGGCAACATCTTGGTCAGAAAAAATATCAGATCTCGCCTCAGGATTCAAACAACTTCAGGTTAAATAAGACCAAACTATTTCTTCATAAACTGAGATGGATCATTAAAGTAATTAAATAAATTTGAATAAATTTGCTGTCCAATAATATAGAATTTCAGTATTGTATGATAAAGCGCCCCGCAATATGACTGAGTCGAAAAGCATTAGCAACGTTGACGCATTTTATCCAACACAGTATATGATATCAACGTCGGCATGAGAAATTTAGAGAGTTAAGGAAAAGCCGTAGGAGTATAGAATTACTATATATTCAAGGATGCACTTGTATTTAATAATTTTTTACATATAATGTTACCACAACTATCCTAAATGACTACGTAATAAAATGAATGAATACATACAGACTATATACTAAAGCAGTTGAGATAATAAAAAATGTGATTGTGGATGTAGCCATAATGAATATAATTACAGGCAAATTCAGTTCAAACGATCTGTCACAACTTTTTAATCTTATGGATGGTGTTTGTTAACTTTCAGTTACACAAGTGCAATAATAGCAGTAATAAAGATAAGAAAATATATTATATCATATATGAAACATATTGATATCCATAAAGTTATTCAATGACCTGTATTACATATTTACCTGGCGGCACATTTAAATTAGTATTCATATAAACAAAATTTACATCGACCAAACCGATGGGGAACAAAATCCTGGTTAAAGTGTAATTTACATTACACTTTAATCAGGTGCTTTTTAAAATTATATCTTTGGACTTTCTTTATCAAGAATTTCCTTTTCCATGCTTTTCCTATCAACTCTTTGCTTGTCAAGAATTTTCTTATCGATGCTTGTTTCCCAAACAATACTCGTATAGAGCATTTCAGGGACAATTTTTTTAAAAGATATTCCAGAACCGTCATAGAATTTCGTAAACCATTCATAAAGATGTAATCTCAGTGCCTGGATGTATACAAGTAATCCTTCCATCATCATGACTCCAATATTACCTAAAATTAATAGACCTATAGCAATTCCAGGACTACCCTGCGACATAAAATGTTCAACGCCTCCATTCGCAGTACCCATTAAAGCCACGTGCACAAGAAGCATGATACCAATTCTTGTGTAACTTATAGTATTTGCGAAAAGTTCAACTAACCTAATTAACATTACTTCTATAACCGTCATGAATAACTCTTCACCAATACTTCCATGGACATGTATCTTTCCAAGTTTAGCACCAAGTGGGATTGCGATAATTTGTATAACCATACTTCCTAACAATATAGGAAAAGCTATCTTAGCTGTAAGTTCGACAGTTACCCAATCTCCAGCAATATTAGAAAAGAAAGGAGCAGGATTTTGGCTACTAAACATTTCTAGAACCTGATAGTTTGCCCCCACAGCAGCCAGCATAATAGAGATTATAGCCATATACATGATAAGAACCGGGACGCGTTGTGTTACAACTTCAAAGCCTTTCCCTTGCTTTATACCTTTGTATATACTTAGACTGAATGCGCTAATCAGATGCAGGATTCCAATGTTAACAGATATAGTAAGAATAGTCAAAACATTCTCCTGGGTAAATTCTGACGCATTTAATATCCCAATAAAGCCAGTTGATTTTAATGCCTCTGCCCCTGGTAATTCGAGTATGTGGAATCCGAATGCTTCTCCAACGATAAGACCTACAATCATTGCAGATATGCCTGACGCCATTAGGAGAGTTCCCCATTGTCTGAGATTTCCAACCGCACGAATCCTAAAAATGGCACCTACTGCTGCTATTATTGCTCCTTGTCCTAGGTCACCAAACATTAGTCCGTATAAAATCGGAAAGATAAAGGCAATTATAGGTGTTGGATCTAATTCACTGGTTTTTGGAAGACCTTGTGTAAGCGTAATTGGCTCGAACGACCTAAAATAACGGCCGTTTATAAACAAGCTGGGTTTTGGTTGAAGATCATCCTTTTTTTTCCCATCATATCCTTCATTGTGCAATGATTCTGACTCTTGTATATCCTCGACAATTGTAATCCATTTATTTGTGACTCTCCTAAATTTTTCAGCCATTATATCAGGAATATATCCCTGTATTATTGCAAACTTTCTAAGGCCTCCTGGCTTGCGAAGAGTTTCAAGAACATCTCTCGAAACTTTTGCACCTTCATGTATAGAAAGTATTTTTGGAGTAATATCGGTAGTAATCTTAGTAACTTGGCTATCGATTTCCTTCTTCTTTTTAGTTAGTTCAGTAATCTTAGTGAGCACATGTTCATATGCAGATTTAGGATTTTGCGGAAGGTTCGCAGGGATAACAAATGGATAGGCATCGAAACTTCTGATTACTTTGTTGATTCTGTCTGCTTCATCCTTAGCACCTACAGCGAACAAAGAAGATTGAAAATCATTTAGTGGGATGGTGACAAGCGGAATTCCAGGAAGAGAGCGTTGAATTTCCGGAAAATCCTTTATATTGATTATATACATAGCGGAAAAAAAACGTATACCTTCGCCTATTCTATTTAAATTGACTTGTAATCCAGATACCACATTCAGAGCATCTTTTAATGTGTTGTATTCTTCGATTTGCCTTTTTAGCGATGCCTGTTCGTTAAGAATAGCCCGGCATTCTTCAATCAGAATTTTTGATTCTGCTTCAAGCTTAGCAACCAAAGACTCTAACTCAGCTACCTTGAACTCTTTCTTTTCTTTTTTTGCACCTTTGATCATTGTATCGATAATACCAATACCTACCTGGATTCCAAGCGCTCGAACAATTTCGTCTACATTCTGATATAATTTTTGAGACCGTAATAGCAAATTATCAAGATTAGGCTCTGAATGTTCTGAAGCTGTAGTTACAGGATGAAACCATTGAAATTCTGCAAGTCTGCTTATAGCCTGCGCAGATTCCACTCTAGGAAGTATTAGGGTAACTTTCGCGAGCTTTGCTATTCCCACTCCAATTTAAAGTGTCAACACTCCGCTTTAAAATCTTATCTTCTTTAACGGTCAGACGTGTTTCTTATGCAACGTTTAATAGAGATATATGAAATCTAAATGTTATCAATACCTTTAAAGCAATATCTCTATTTCGCCATATTCTTTTATATTTATAATATATATATATGAAGAGCATAGGAGATAATGCTGTATCACGATCCTTCAAAATCAAGTAGTGATTTTGAGAAAAAATTAATATTTATTGGAAATACTCATTCAAAGATATGGATAAGATATTGCAGATAACAGTTGTGCACCGTAACTTTTCATCAATTTGTCTTCAATACGTTTATATATTTTTGATATTCATTTCCATCCTATCTCCCAGTCTTGCTTTAATATTCCCTTCTCCGCAGTAGCTTTTTTTCATATATCTTCTCCCGCATCAGGCAACATGTTGACTTATGAGGATTCCCGTTTGGGAATAGTCATACAATATCCCTCTAATTGGGAAAAAATTGTCGATTTGGATGGTTTTATAACATTTATAGCGCCAAAGGAGAGCGATTCTGGTACGTATCCTGCTGGAATTGGATTACGGGTAGAAGAGTTATCCTCAAGGAGTGTATCGCTCGAGGAAATTACAAGGGTGCAGATTGAAAACTTGACACAAAACTACCGAGATTTGGATCTTTTAGAATCATCCGCAACTTCAATTGAAGGCAATTTCTTGAAACTTATATAAAATAATATAATAAAATCTACGGACTAACACACGCTATATTATACCTGTTGAAGACTAGAAATACGTCTATCTATTGACTTTATAAATTCATCAAGTTTATGTCTTGGGACTACTGCGCCGCTTGCCTTCTCGTGTCCCCCTCCACTGCCACCCATCTCGGTTGCAATATCGTTCACCAATTTTCCAAGATGAACTTTACAATCTTTTGAACCTCGAATGGAAATGACGAAGGAATTGATATCCTCTTTTAATTTATAAACCATGGCAACAGGTTTTTCGGAAACACCCAAAACAAAATTTACTATCATGCTGGCAGATAGCTCGACTGTGCTTTTGGCATATGCTAGGTTTTCCATTTTTATTATAGAGTGCTCTATGGAATTTACAGCCTCTGAAACTTTTTTTGCATATCTTTCAGCTATTAAAAATCCTCCTTCTATCTCATGTGGATATTTCATTTGAGAAAGAGTATCAACGATTTGAATTAGAAATTCCTCATTATGTTGGTTGGCAGAAATCATATATGAAAGTGCTGTAGATTGTAACATCAAAAATTGTCTATCAAATCTTGACACGATGGTTGATGCAACAGGTCGATTTTCCATGTAATCAGTGAGCGCACCGGCCGCAGCAAAAAACGCAGCATGCGGCTTGAATTTCCTTTTGTATTTATTATATACTAATATACTAGTGCATTCTTCTGAGGAGTGTACTAATACCACGCCAAGACGCTTTAAGGCAGCTGCAACTTCTCTATTGAGATCATGATGATCAATATAAGTCACCTTACATCCTTTTGAGATTAGTTTTCCGAGAATATCAATAAAATTTTTTTCATTTTTCTTGCTCAGGCCTAAATCGCATATAAAAACTCTGTCAAATACTGGTTCTGAATCAGAGGAGGATAGCGATTCTATCAGTTTTTGCAGATTAGAGATCAAATTTGAATAATCGACAAGAATGATCGATTTTGCTTTGAAAGCAGCTTTTATCAGAGCGGCCGACGACAACCCATCGACATCCTCTCTATGGGAAAGACAAATGACACGCGACGACATATTTTGATTGTAAACGTTACATTAAATCCCAGATTTAATCTAATGGTCTCTAACTATTCTTTTTGTTGCTTTGTTAAATCGGTTACCTTTAATTGCTATAAATGCAGAAACAAGGAGTGCAATTCCGAAAAAACCAGAGATAGCAAACATCACGATAATTGGATCAATAGTACTTTCGGTTACCATTTGACTGCTCACTTCCTTTTGTTTAATATATCATATATATATTGTACTAAGTAGGTAACTTAACAAATTATATCTAATAGGAGATAGTGCGTTGAAGGCGGGTCAGCTTGTATATTTAAAATGACAAGAAAAATAAACTATCGTAATGCAGGCTGTTGTCTAATTCTTAATACTTCTAAATATCATATTACTGGTAATGGAACTTATATTGCGAATGATTTAGTTGAATAATTTAGTTAGCAGTGATCACGTGTAAAGACATAACTATTTCATTAAGCTTGATCAATCAACTTAATGACCATTGAAATCGGATAGACAATTGTATTCTAAATTCAGAAAATAACTATGAAAGGAATGAACAATATCAGAGACTAAAAAATTGTGGATGGATGTCTTAACATCACATATCGGATCAACAATAATTGCATAACAGATGTCCTTTACGTATTTCACGACATATTTACTATCTTATTTTTTGTGTCCACAACTTTCAGGTGCCTTGGGCTATTGGAAATGGCAGGCTGAACATCTCGCCGTAGCTTGATGCTTACACCTCCATCCCATCAACGCCATCTTCTATAGCCG
>JAREAI010000171.1:0-5715 GCA_029240435.1 Nitrososphaeraceae archaeon
ATCACTGTACTGAGAAATTATGTAATTGTAAACTTTCAAGACTTGAGGCAAAAACAAATTATTTCAAGTGGTTTATGAAAGAAAGAAGAAATCAAAAAAATAATGAATCGTTTCTCAATTTTAATGATGCTTAATTGTTAGGGGATATGGATATAAAAAGCTAAATATCTTATTGAATATAAGTTTGAGTATGACAGAATCAATCGTCTGTCGAACCGAGCGTGCAAATCCCGCCCAGTCCATACAACCCTCGGTTCGAAGTACCATTACAAAATCAACAAGAACTAATACTTCAGAAATCAATCCATTCAACAGAACCGATTTCAAGATGAGAGACCTCTACAATAGAAAGCAAAAGTTAGATCATTGGATAGAAAAGGCAAAAACAAAATGAACCCTTATGGGCAAAAAAGTTTTAGGACTAACTATAGATGTTAGTAAAACTGAATGACACTTTGCTAGCCCAAATGAAATGTTTGGAACATTAATTAGTGGAGTTGGACTTGATGATACATCTTCTACTGTTGATTCTGCTAAAACAATGATCCAACATCATACTGCAACAAATGATACTTTAGAAAAAGAATCTATGGAAATGATGCAGCATTAATAAAATAAAATTCAAAAAATTGTAGAGATATTGTTATTCTCTCACTTTCGTTTCATTCTTGTTCTATTGTTTTTTATATAGACTAAAGATATTGTTGTTGCTATTGCAGTCACTATTGCAGCACCTATAAAAGCCAAATGAAATCCATTATTTATTGCTTCAAGATTTGCTATACCTATTTTAGTTTGTGTTTCTGTATGAGTAGATGCTATAGCAACGGTGATTGCAAGACCTAAAGCAGAACCTATTTGGTATGTCGTATTTACAAGACCAGATGCTATACCGCTATCTTCTTTTTTTGCATTCGCTATTGCTGCTGTTAATGCTGGTATGTATGCAAATGACATCCCTAGTGCAGAGATAATAGAAGCAGGCAAGATATAGACCAAGAAAATGTTATTGTTATTTTCATTTGCTGTATTAGCAGGTGTA
Organism: Nitrososphaeraceae archaeon; assembly: GCA_029240435.1. GTDB lineage: Archaea > Thermoproteota > Nitrososphaeria > Nitrososphaerales > Nitrososphaeraceae > JAJNBK01. Next base: position 1,043 of record JAREAI010000171.1, read on the forward strand.
AAACTAAAAAGGAAAATACCTATAGCCAAAAGTGTTAGTCCAACAATTAGATTCGCTTTAATTCCTAATTTTCCTATAAGCCTTGGAGTTGACCATACCATCATTATCATGATAAGTACTGTCATAGGTAATAATGCAAGTCCACTTTCAAATGGTCCGTAGTTTAGTATTAGCTGTAAATAGAGATTAATAAAGAACCACATTGAAACCCATGCTGCACCAAGTAATCCCATAACCATATTTCCTGAAAGTAGATTTCGTGTTGTTTTGAATATATGCAAAGGTATGAGTGGTTCTTTGGTTCGTTTCTCTATTGCAATAAATGCAGTAAAAATGATCGCAGAGAGAGTTAAGAGAGAAATAGTCTGTGCAGAAACCCATCCAACATCGTTAGCAGTAACTATAGAATATACCAACGTAATAAGCGAAGCAGTTATTGAAACTGCACCGAGATAATCAATACTTCCTTTCTTTTGCGTGCCTTGGGGAATTAGTTTAGGTATTAAAACTAGGACTGCTATTCCTATAGGAACATTAATCAGGAAAACCCATGTCCAATCAAGCCATGCTGTAATTATTCCACCTAAGAAAACACCTGCTGTTCCTCCTGCTGGCGCTGATGCTCCCCATATACCCATCGCTTTATTCATCTCAGATTTGTTATTTGCAAATAGGCTCATGACTATTGAAAGTGCAGAAGGAGCAATCAATGCTGCACCAAGTCCTTGTATAGCTCTTGCTACTATTAACATATCATTTGATATAGCTACTCCTGCTACAATTGATGAAACTGTAAGGACAATAAAACCTAAAAGAAAAATTTTTTTGTGCCCTAATATATCTGATAATCTTCCACCAAGTAACAATATTGTACCAAAAGCAATAACATATGCATTAAATATCCATTGTAACTCAGTTTGACTTATGTTAAAATGTTGTTGAATAGTAGGTAATGCCACTCCTATAATCGATGTATCTAAAATAATTAAAAATTGTGCTATTGAGAGAATAGACAATGCTTTCCATCGATTAGGATAGACTATTGTTGTTGTTGATGATGATGTGGTCTTAGTCATATAGAGTCGTACCTCCTTTTTTTATCTCATATGGCAATGAGAATTGAATTGAAATTGTTTTTTGTTTTATATTCATATTGTAGATACTGGAGAAGTACATACATAAAATGTGAAGTTTACATTTGTAAAGAACTGTTTTGATTCAATTTACTTATATGGTAATTGGAAAAAGAATCATGAATATATTAATACTTTACATTTGTAAAGTCCTATTCTTATCTATGTGTTTATAGATATATTAATTATGAGCAAAAGCCAAGAAAATAATAATAAAGTTATTGAAAAATGTTTAGGAGTGAGGAAACTCTGATGATAAATAAAATATTACTTCCCCATGATGGTACTGAAAGCTCAGATAAGGCACTGGAGAAATCAATAGATTTTGCTAAGTCCTTTAATGCTGAACTTTATATATTACATGTAATAGAACATATTCCTATTCCACCGTCACTAATTTTAGGTAATGATAGGCAATGGATATCTCAAACAAGAAGAAGTATTGCAAAGAAATTAAAGGAAGGTTGGATAAAAATGGCAAAAGAAAAGATAAATCCAATATTAGAAAAAGAAAATATAAAATTCAATATAACTGCATTAACAGATGAACAACACACAGTCAGCGAACAAATTCTTAAATTTGCATCAGAAAACAAATTAGATCTTATTATTGTAGGTAGTCAACGATTAAACAAAATTTCAAAAATTAAAGCGTTGGGTAGTGTTTCAAGAAAAATTTCAGAGAATGCCGATTGTCCTGTAACGATAATTCATTAGAATAAATAATTAGTTAAGCTACCTCCCTAAACCATATCATTAAGAAATGAGATTGATTAGATTTTTCATTTTGGATATCTCTTTAACTATTTTTTATTTTACTACTGTAACAGGACATGAAGAATAAGTTACAAGTCCTAAAGCTATACTTCCTAATAGTAGTTTTTTAATACCACAATGACCTCTTGTTCCTACTACAATTAAATCTACATTTTCTTTTTCAGCATAATCTAGTATGCTACTTACTATTGAAGTAGATACAATAATTTCTGATTTCATTGATATCGTTTTATTTGTGCCACTATGTTCTATTATCTTTTTTTTAATGCTGTCAAACCATTTGTCAACATCATTTTTCCTTATCTCTATCCATTGTTTTAATGGTTTAGGTTGAATAAACTCATAGATTTGAAAAGATGAATGTATTTCCATAGGGTATAAAACATGCAATACTAATAATTGAGTACTATGTTGTAAAGTTAACATAATAGCATGATCTACTGCATGCATGGAATAACTAGAACTATCTATAGCAACAAGAATCTTTGATAATTTTTTTTCATGAGATTGATGATTGATTTTTAGGATATAAATAATTAATAATTATAATATAAAATCTTTTAATATTGTAATTTTAGAAAACATAATATTAATCTTTTATTTAAAAGAAATTCATACAGACTAGAGAATAATCCTGATAAGTATATTTTTATATAAATATATCTTTAGAGTATTTTGACAATAATAAAATTTTATAATGTCATATATAACATTGTAGAAAGCGATAAGTAATGAGAATATTTGGAGAATTGACTACAGTTTGATATTTTTATCTAGTAACAGTACCAGTTTCAGTAGTATGTTCTTTTTTAATATGATCGTCTAAATCAATTTTATTTTTAAAATATTTATTACAAAAAAAACATTTTTTATATTTTTTTGTTTGTAAATAATTAAATACCTTGGTAAGATTAATACCAAAACCAAACATTATATATATTATATATAATCTTCATTATTTAACTACTATTTCTTATATTATTATTTTTTGCAAATATTGTTTTGTCTATAAAATTTTTTTTCTTCTTTGGTTTTAGTTCTATAATTTATTTCATTTCATTTCCTTTTTTTCGATCTTATTTAATCAATAATCTTTATTCTCTTTAAAAGTGATGAATTAGCAATAACAGAAATGGAACTAAGAGCCATAGCTGCTGCTGCTAATATTGGACTTAGCAAACCTATTGCAGCTACTGGAATTCCTGCTGAATTATATATTAAAGCCCAGAATAGATTTTGTTTTATCTTTTTCATCGTTAATCTACTTAACTTAATTGCTCTTGCTACATCCATGATATCATCTTTTATTAAAACAATACCGCCTGTCTCCTTTGCAATATCAGAACCACTACCAATAGCTATTCCTATATCAGCTTGAGCTAATGCTGGAGCATCATTTATTCCGTCACCAACCATTCCTACAACTTTTCCTTTTGATTGTAATTGCTTAACTATTTCTGCCTTTTCTCCTGGCAACACATTAGCTATAACATTGCTAATTCCTACCTTTTGAGCAACTGCTTGAGCGGTCTTCTCATTGTCTCCAGTTAGCATAATTACTTCTATTCCCAATTCTTGCTGTAATGCTTTGACTGCATTAGCTGATGATTCTTTAATAGTGTCTGCAACGGCAATTAGACCAGCTATATTTTCTTCTACTGCCAATATCATTACTGTCTTTCCTTCTGATTCAAGTTTTGCCATTTTCTCTTCTAATATATCATCATCATTATTATTGCCGTCATTCACCGCACTATCAACATCAACAACGAAATGAACATTGAATTTTTTTACGAGTTTTCTATTACCAAATAAAATAGGTTTATTATTGACAATTGCTTTGACACCCATTCCTGTGATGGCTTCAAATTGCTTTAGATTATGCATCATTGAAATATCTTGTCCTTTCTTATCTTTCTCTTTCTTTTGTCCTTCTTCTTCTCTTCTCTGCTCTGTTCTTACTTCTTTTTTCAAATATTTTTCTTGTAATAATTGTTCTTGTCCATCTTCTTGTCTTTTTTTAGTAAAATGTTCTTTTGTTATTGTTTTTTGGACTGTTAATGCGGATTTGACAATTGCTTGAGCTAATGGATGCTCAGAGCCAGATTCAACTGATGCTGCAATAAAAAGTACATCTTTATTAGAATAGCCATTAAATGAAATAATATCTGTAACAGATGGTTCACCTTTTGTTATAGTTCCTGTTTTATCCAATACAACTGTATTTATTTTCTGTGAGAGTTCGAGATACTCAGCACCTCTTATTAGTATTCCTGCCTCAGCTCCTTTTCCAACTCCAACCATTAATGCAGCAGGTGTAGCAATTCCTAAGGCACAAGGACATGCTATAATTAAAACTGCAATAAATGATAATAAACCCATAATGAAGCTACCTATAATAAAATACCATACAAGAAATGCAGCTATAGATACTGCTACTACTGTAGGAACAAATTTTGCAGATACTTTATCAACAAGCCTTTGTATCTTTGCAGTAGACGATTGAGCTTCCTCTACAATATGGACTATTTGAGAGAGTGCAGTCTCAACCCCAACCTTTGTTGCTTTTATTTTTAAAAGACCATGTTTATTTACAGTAGCACCAATAACATCGTCTCCTTCTTTTTTATCTACAGGTATACTTTCACCTGTAATCATCTTCTGGTCAACTGCAGATGTTCCTTCTATGATAATACCATCAGTAGGAATCTTCTCTCCTGGTTTTACAATTAGAATATCATTTACTAGTACTTCATTTGCTGG
>JAREAI010000172.1:0-11142 GCA_029240435.1 Nitrososphaeraceae archaeon
AGGATAAGCGCTAACCTACACCGGGGGCTCATAGTTCAGCTTGGATAGAATGGCTGCCTGCGGAGCAGCTGGTCGAGGGTTCGAGTCCCTCTGGGCCCGTATCAATTTTCATCAGAGTCCCAAAACGTTTAATATATTATCCTAAAGACAGCATTGCAAACTTCTATTTGACAGTTAGAGAAAGATAATATCAAAAGAAATTCACCATCGATATTTAGTACATATATAACAGCATTATTACTGATGCTCTGAATTCAATTACTGTGCATTGGTAACGGTTGGAAACAGATGATAGCAGAGGTAATGAAGTGATAGCAAGGATAACAAAACTGGTAACAGATGATAACAATAACAGCTTTAAGCTTCCATTATACTATATATTTCTTGAAGATACAAAATATATATGACGATATTAACAAGAAAGGAAAGAGAAAGACTTGTTTTAGAGCTTTACAATCAGGGTAAGACTTATCGTGAGATATCTAAGGAGGCAAGAATATCTCCACGCGATATAGGAATTATTTTGAATAAGACAATTAGATGGAAGGCTGAAGGATCAAAAGAAGAACAAGATAATATTAATTCAAAGAACGACAATCAAGAACATGAACAACACCTATCTCTATCAGCCCAAGCCTACAAACTCTTTTCCGAACGTAACACTCTATTAGAAGTAGCGATTGCATTAAACCTTAGAGAGTCAGAGGCAACTAAATTCTATAGAGAATATTGGAAGCTAAAGCAGCTACACAGACTGAATACAGTTTATGAAGAGACTAAAGGTGATATAGAACCTTTTCTAAGATTATATATATAATCTAAGGCCAAAGGTATAGGTCTCAAACAAGTTGTTATCTTCTTACAATTGTTAACAATGATTTACCATCTATTGAAGAGCGACTTAAAACACATAGAAATGATATAAGTATACTGCAATTTTGAAAACATAATTGGGAGAGAAGATTATACAAATTGAACAATCAAATATCATCAACAATCAGACTTCTTGAACTCTTATCGTATATCTTGTATAAGAGAAAAAAGAGAGATAAGAAAGCTCTACAATGAAAAGGCAAGACTTGAGACTATCGTAAGAGGATTTAAGAACAATAATGAGGAATATCTTGAAATCAAACAGGCAGCTGAAGAAAAGGTGAAAAGTCTTTTAACAGACAGTAAACTACTCTTGAAATTTGCTACACTCTCAGTAATTGAATCATTGAGAAGCAACCCTGAATTATTTAATTTTATATCGTATAGTACTTTCGTTGAAACTACTTCTACTACTTATGGATCTAACTACCTTTCATTAGTGTCGTCAGGAGAACAGCAACAACAATCATTTAACGATAGCTATACTGCTTTGATATTAGAAGAGTCTGAAAAGCTTTATAATAAGTTAACAGCTGAATTAGCAAATATAGTTATAGCAGCAACAGCAATAGCTATTAGAGCACCATCGTTACCATCAATAGGTAATAATAATAACAACAAGCAGAAACTACCCCATAATAATACATATGATGAAAGAGAAGAACTCAGATATAATGATAATAGTCAATTAGGAATTTATAAAAATGATAAAGAGTAACCAATGAACTATGATAAACAGATATTGTCAACAAAGCTATCGATAGAAGATTTTAATTATTTCTTATGCTAACCAAGCTTAATATGAAGCTGGATTGATTAAAGAAGAAAGTACAATAGAATTACTAAGGTTTACAGTACATCATATACTAAATCAAGTTCATAATCAACCTGAATATCTAATACTAAAGAACAACAACAGAAGGAAGCTCAAAACACTCAGCAGTAGACTCTTCATAGTCAAGTTATTCTACCGTCTACAACTTCTGCTTCCCGTCAAGTTCCTTCTAATATATCTCGCAGGGGTAACTTAGTTGGTCAGAAAATGACGTGTTGGAAATTATCATCATTACTATAACGCAAACAAATCAGTCATATTATAGTGGTAATGACGTTGTATGATGAAATTATCTATAAAACCTAAGGCAGCTGTCTGTCATCCAATCCATTGAACGCAATATGAGGATTTCAAATGGTGTTATGTTGATTATACATTCCTATAACATAAATTAAAGATAATAGATCTTAATTTAAGATTTGGAATTTATATCAAAACTTATCAGCTAACACTTTGGAGCAGAGCTTGTGTAGTAGGGTCGACTCTTCCAAACTCAGTCATAGTAAAGCAGTGAGTTGACATAAATATTTCTGCAGCTCCAAGCCTACTTTGCCATTTTGGTAACATCTCATCTTCACATTGCTTGTTGATAGTATCAATATATGTTGAGAAAATCAGCCAGGGATTATCAAAGCTTCCTATCTGGTTTGCAATATCGCTAAAAGAAACATTCTGATTTGCATTGGCTGCTGCCTTTTCTAAGTCCGATACAAATTCCCTCTGTACCTCAACATCTTCCCTAGTTCCCAGCCTTGTAAGGTGTCCAGCAACTATTGTGTCAAAGTCATAATTATTTAATGCTATATCATGGGCTTGGATAAAACCTGCAGTGTCTTTGGCTATCGCTAAATATGCAAACGGGATCCACCCTGGGAATATGACATCAACTAACATGAGCACTTTTTGTTTTGGAGCATAGATGAATATGTTTCCAGGTAAATGGTTAATGCCATGGTAATCTAACTGCAGCGTTTGATTTCCAAGTTGCAGAGTCATATTTTCAGGAAAAGTGACTGTAGGTACTGGAGGGACCATGGATGTATTTGCAGTGACGCTCATCGCTCTTTGTAATTCATTTGCTGTTTCTTGTTGAGCGATAAAAGTGGCATTATCAGGAAATACTCCTGCAGAACCAATATGGTCCAGATGAGCGTGACTATAAATCACATGTGTGATAGGTTTGTCAGTTACTTCTGCTATGGCTTTGAGATAATTGGCTCCTAATGTAGGAGGTGCATCAATGGCAATCACTCCTTCATCTGTCACCATAAACATCGTATTATAACTACCATCAGAAACTGAATACAACTCCTCACCTATTTCTTGTACCAAGTATCCTTTTTCGCTTGGTATAGTGGGTCCTTTTGCTGTCTCAGGTATCTGTGTCATTGTGGTGGTATTGGTAACATTACTAATACTATCGCCAGATTGTTGTTGTTGTATTTCTGACACAAACTTCAGGTAAGCCTCTTCTACACTTTCTTCTTGTTCTCCATACACATATTCAAAGAAGAGTTCTGGGGTAGTTCCTGTTTTTACTGATGTTAAACCATCAAGTAATAACGTTGGCAAAACTGCGAGACTTATTGTTAGTAAAATCATCAATCCGAGAGATTTTGCATATCGTATTTTATGCATTGAGGATAGTATCTAAAATGTCAGTATAAATGCCTTAATTGTATATGACTAAGAGTCAGCTTTCTTTTAATAGTGTGTGTGTGTGTCAACCTTTCCTAGTGGTCTATGTACGACTGCAATTAATGCTTTGGAACCACCACAACAAAGTCCAGCACAATCTACTACTCAGGAGCAGGCAATAACACAACATGAACTGGTTTTCGAATGATATCTATACTCAAGACCAAAGGAATGATGTGGAAAGGACAAAATCGAGGAGAACCAGCAAGGAATGCGGCTGTAAAACAATTTATACAAGAATTACATCCATGAAAATTTCCTTGTTGCAGTTTCATCGTCGTTCTTACTCGTATGGCTAGTCAGGCTATAAAGTTTCATGCACACCAGTACTCATCAATATACTTGAATAGGCATGGAAATGGGACTTCTGTAAATCCGAATCCAGTTGATAGTAGTCAAGGACGGATAATTGCGTTCATGATATTTGAGAATAATAACCCAGAAAACAGTTTGTAAATTCTTAACTACATAATAGACACATGGAGATGAATGTTTGCAAGAACAATTATAGCGTTATCCGTAAGCTGTGTACTTGTTTTTTCTTTTCTTATTAATGGAGTGTACGCTACTACTGCACATGAAAACAGCAGCAAGACCATCAGGCACAGAGATTTGACTATAGATTTAGGGAATGGAATACAGACGGACGTAGAACTGACAATGCCTGTACTGGCTAACCGTTCCCTTCCCGCTATTCTCTTGATTCATGGTTTGGGACCTTTGGACAGGGATCAGTTTATTCCGCCAGATAGCAGAGATTTTAAGCAAATTGCAGAATATCTCTCTGAAAGAGGCTTTGTGGTCTTGCGTTATGACAAAAGAGCAATTGGAGCAAACGGCACCATAGAAGACCCTGACATGTGGTATAACCAGACAATGGATGACCTGATCAGCGATGCAAACAAGGCTCTGCATACTTTGGTCGACCAGCCAGAAGTAGATAAAGACAACGTTTCAGTATTAGGTGGGAGCCAAGGATCATGGATCGCAACAAGGTTAGTTGCTGCCAATCCATTTGTAAAGAATGTCTTGCTGCTATCTACTGGAGCTGAAAAACTAGGCGATATTATACATACACTTATGGTAAACACCACCCTGCAGTATGCAAGGGAAATTTTGGATAGGAACCATGATGGCTTTGTATCGCTATCCGAGGTTGTGGCAACTGAGAATACACCCTACTGGACTTCTGCTCCGATTCCAAGCAGGATGCTTGTAGAAAACAGCACTACTGGCGACTATGGATTTGTAGAAGGATTAGAGACAAGAGAAGTTGACGGCGGCGAACAAGCAATAGAAATTGACACCACACTCAGGAGCTTCCTTGAGCAAAGATTTCAATCAATATTTGTAGATACTGAGGACAGATCCTGCCCATATCTAGGTGTGGGGTGTCCTCCTATGATGAGGTCTATAGCAGAACTTGACAATCTAAGCGTAATTGGAAATCTCTCCTCCTCTAGCATTCTGATAATTCAAGGTGGACATGATCTCGGACAGCCGCCTGCGCAAGCGTTCATGCTAGAACAGAAACTGATAGCTCTAAACCATCCTGACCACACTATAATAGTATATCCGGGTCATGGACATCTTCTGACCTATATTGGAGAGGACAGCTGGATTGAGGTACCTGGTCCCATTCGCGATTACATCTTAGAAGACATATACTCTTGGCTGACAGATCCTGACAGGAAGCTGAGTAGACAGAGTGATATGAATTTAGAACTGTCAGCATTAGCATGAGCCAACTTTTTCCAATTTCCATTTCCCAATTTTGGCTCACATTACGATCCATTCATTAGCAGTATTATTTTCGCCTCTGCAGCAGCGATTGTAATATTTCTGCGGGGTCATAGAATATTCACCCAATATAGATTTGCTTGACTTCTGCCAAAAGAGATAAGCGAGGAACGACAATATTGACTATAGTCTAACTACTAGTAGCAGATAATAATATATCTGTACAACTACTACATATGATTACAGTTCAATCAATCCGAAATTTCTAACATAATTCGACCCTGCCTTTCTTTGGCAAACAAAGCTTGTATAGCTTCTTTTGTTTCATCGAGTTTGAATCGTCTTGACACTTTAATCTTGAGTTCTTTTGACATATTTATAAGATCTTTAAGTTCCTTTCTAGTTCCGCGACTTGAACCTATCAACTTCACTTGTCTTGAATATAATGATTGAACATTCTTTAGTCTTGAAGATAAATCAAATGTTCCTAAGTAAAGAAGAAAAAGAGAGACGTGTTATAGATCTTTACTATAATCAAGGAAAGACTTTTCGTAGAAACATTCTTCTTCTTTACTTGCTACCAAAGCATATGAACTGTTTTCTAAAGATAAGTACCCTGTCGAAGTAGCTATCACACTAAACCTTAAAGAACCAGAAGTAACCAGAATGTTCATAGAATATTGCAAGCTGAAGCGACTGCATAAATTCTATTTGGCTTATAAAGAATTAGGAGTAACGGTATAGGATATTTTGTAAAGTTATGCGAATCGGAAAAGAAATAAGATATTGGGATAGAAAAAGTTGTGCATGTCGTAGACATCGCTGATGACAAACTTCCTTCTATGGAAGCCCTCTATGGACAGGTAAAAGATGTGGTAGATAATATGCAACGCACAAGACAATATTTATCAAACGATATACAAGCTATGAAGAATAAAATTTCAATATTAGATGCAACAGCATTCTCTTGTGAACACGATTGCAGGAGAAAAGAACAACAGGTACAAGAACTGATTGAGCAAAAGGAGAGGCTAGAAAAGTTGATGTGGAAGGAATAATAATGGCGATGATAAAAATGATCTGTCAGGTATGGTTATTGTAAAGTCTTCCAATCCAGCCTTCTCATTGCCATGAACTTCTCCATTCAAAGTATGCCATGTATTCATTCCGATATGGTGATGATATCCTCCTGCAGACAGGAAGGCGGCACCCATAACTGATAAAGCCGTTAGTATCGAACTCAAATATATGTACCTTTTCTGTTCGTCTTTTGAATCGTGTATAAACCATGAAATGAGTCTTTGACCTTTTATATATTCACATGAAATTGAATTCTTACATTTTTGTCTGAATATCATGAGCTGCTCTTAGAACAACTTCTGAGAGTGCTGGATGAATATGAACTGCTCTTGTAATATTATCAATTGTATCAAGACCTTCATTAGATTTCATAGCTACTAGCACCTCATGGATAAGAATTGATGCCTGACTTCCAATGATATGACAACCTAATATTTTTCTATTCTTTTTATGGACGAGAAATTTGACAAAACCGTCTTTATCTTCAAGCGCTCGTCCCATAGCAGTATTGATGTAAGGATAAACAGATTTTACATAATCAATACTATTATTCTTATTTTTATCTTGTTGTTTTATTCCTTCCTCTTTTAATTCTTGTTCTGTAAATCCTACACCTGCAACTTGGGGCGAGCTAAATATTGCATGGGGCATAGCAGCATAATTCACAGGAATCTTTCTATCTGGATGCATTATATTATTATAAGCATACTGAGCTTCATGATTCGCATTATGTTTGAATAGGTATCTCCCAATTGCGTCTCCTAATGCAAATATTCCCTTTGCACTAGTCTCAAGATATCTGTCTGTAATTATAAAACCCTTTTTGGTAAGTTTTACACCTGTCTTTTCTAAATCAAGAGTGTCTGAATTTGGAATTCTTCCTGCAGCAATTAGAAGTTGATCTGATAAAAGTTCTATTGATTTGCCATGAGAGTCTTTTACTAGAATGTGAAATATACTACCACCATCATTATCATCGTCGTGGTTGATAGCAGTAGCATCAGAATCAGCGGCATTACCACCACCATCATTATTCCTGTGTTTCTTTGAAACAAACTCTGCTTCACAACCTAAATAGACATTGTACTTTTTGGAAAATATTTCTGTGAATCTTTGTGAGATCTCTTCATCTTCAGATGGTATTAATACATCTCTTCGCTGAACTATGTTAATCTTTGTTCCAAGGGCCCCAAAAAAGTGAGCCAACTCACAAGCTATATAGCCTCCACCTATAATGGTAAGAACTTTAGGTTGTTTTCTAAGCCTTAAAGCTTCATCGCTTGTGATGTAGCCACTTTCTTCAAGACCTCTTATTTTAGGAATCCTAGGTCTAGTACCAGAGGCAATCAATATTTTTTCTGCAGAGATATTTTGATCCTCGCCTATGGTAATTGTCTTTTCTCCAATGAATTTGCATTCCTTAGACAAAAGTTTTGGGTTTTGACTAGCTGCAAATGCATTTTTAATTTCATCTGATTGAGAATCTGTTATGTTATTAACACGATTAACTATTGATTCAAAATCAATTGTAAATCCATCAACTTTTATTCCAAAAAGATGGGCGCTTTTGATAATTTCGGATACATCCGCACTATGTATGAGCAATTTAGAAGGCACACAACCTCGATTGAGACACGTTCCACCTATCTTGTCTTTTTCGATAACTGCAACTTTAAGACCATGCTGGTATACTGCATTTGCCACATCCAAGCCAGAACCGCTTCCAATTACAATAAGATCAAATGTGTTTGTATTAGACACTAAAGTAAATGGGTATGTTCTATAACCTTTATTTATTTCCAGTTTATTTTATGATGTTTTTACTTCTTTGTTGGACGCAAAGTATCAGACAGGACTGTTTGGGCAAAAAATCAGACATTTTATCCTGTTAATGTTGACAAAAGTACAGGAGATATTTTGATAAAATTAGGCGCAGGAATAAGACAGAAGGGCGGTAAAGAAGGGGCTCTTTTTCTGTAGCCTCATTCCGAACCCATTTGAAATGCATTTTTGAAATCTTCTGATATCAACATCTATAAAAAACCCTGTTTTCAGGATTCTGCATCTTTATTTCTTCCTCTCATTCGAATTTTGTAGGGGTGTGGCCATATAACTTCCACGGTGGATCTCTCCTCGTCTTCATCAGTTAGTACAGCTGCGATAGAGCGAAAGATAGTTTACCCTAGGAGCTAGTATTGGGTGGTCTGGCTGTCAACGGAAAGCTAATTATGATTCGCGCGTCTGATGAACCGCTTGAATTGTCTCGGAATTTTTTCCTCTTTGGACATAGATCAGTAGTGGGCTGGCTCGCCGGATCTTCTATTGATGGAGAAGATATGCTCTCTTTTAGTGCATCTTCGGGTGTTGTGTTGTGTTCCGGTATTTATTTTGGGTGATATTTTTTCGTACTTCCCAATAAGTTCTTTAGCTTTTTCCATATTCTATATAATTTTTTCCTGTTTGTTAAGTCAATACCATTCTTTTCTGCATATTGAAATAAATCTAGACAGTTCTTCTTGATTTAATTGATAAATAGTAATATTAATAGAAGTTAGAACAAGATGTGGTAGATAATGGCTAAAATTGCTTTAATAGTTGGATCAGTTAGACGAGATCGTCAAGGTATCAAAGTTGCCCGCTGGATAGAAGAGAAACTGAAGAACCGTAACCATGTTGTATTTTTCATTGATCCACTTGAGCTCAATCTGCCTTTACTTGATAGGATGTATAAAGAGATGGAGAATCCTTCGGAAAAGTTGAGAGACCTCGGGAACAAAATTAAGGATGCAGAAGGCTACCTTTCTGTCACTCCAGAGTACAACCATAGTACATCAGCTGCAATGAAAAATACATTAGATTATTTTTTAGAAGAATATTATTTTAAGCCTTCTGCTATTGTCTCCTATTCCCCAGGCGGTTTTGGTGGCATAAATGCAGCACAGCATCTGCGCCATATATTCGCAGAGCTTGGAGCACCATCGATATCTTCATCATTTCCAATATCAAGGGTACAAGATGTTTTTGATGAATATGGTAAATTAATAGATGAGAGATATGATAAAAGAGTCGAACGATTTCTTGAGGAATTTGAATGGTATATTGAAGCCTTCAAGAATCAAAGATCAAAAGGTACTCCATATTAGATTGAACCTCTATAAGCTGTTGGAATTTAATCAAATAGATATTTTCCGCAAATATATACAGCAGTGATACTTGAGATACAAATATAGCAAATTTACTAGTGTAAACTATAAATTAACTGGTATGATGTAAAGCTAAAATGATGTCAACGAGTGGATCTTCTTATAAATGTGAAGAGTGTGACATGTCATTTAATTCAGAAAGAAAACTTGAAGAGCATTATAAATATGCTAAATATAAAAGGAAGGGTTATTGTTGGCAATGATGATGCTAAAATAAGAAAAGAAATCATGTAATAAGACAAATATCATGTTATAGAATTCTGGTAAAACCGGTTTGCTAGAGTAAGAGGAATTATCTTACTGTTATTCCGTGAGAAGCAGTCAAAAAAATAATAGCTAACGATCGAGGTAAAAATATCATCGATAGGAACGGCAGAAGTATAAGATACTTCTTAGGTATTATTATTAAAATTGCAGCGGTATAAATAAACATACATAGTGTTGACGATAACAGCTATATTTGCTGTCACTGGAAGTTACTGCTAATGACTATTTTACTTCTCTTTTGTAGGAATCTCGCCTTTTTGTATGTGGTCTATCAACTCGTGGCGTTGTCTATCTTCTAGGTTGTCAAACTGCGCTTCACACAGCAATAGTTCCCAATATTAATGGCAATGGAAAAGCGTAGTTTGGAGCATTAGCAGCCAGGTTAGCTTGAGTTCCAATAAAATATTTATGATTTTGGTAATGGAGCGATAAAGACTGTAAGTTCAGGTGATTACAATAATGATGATTGTGAATGGTGATAAAGATTCTGTCGATGTTTATGAAATAATATCTGGTCCTCTTAATGCTTTTACTTCGGCTATTCCCATTGCTCCTCTTTTAATGCCAGATCCTACATTTAAGCCCACAATCTTTTATGTTGAGGGTGGAATATTCAATTTTGCTTTTATACAAATTGTTGAAGGAACTGATGGTAAAAGTTATATGCTAGTAGATATCATAGGGGCAGATGTAATTGTACGTCCTAATTCACATTTGGATCTGATTGCACAATAACGATAAGGATGCTTGATGATAAATTATGGATATTAAATTATTTGAAATCTTTTGCTAATTTATTTTGTCATAGAATATTTTGTTTTATAAATAAATGTCTTTTAGTTATAAGGAAATAATACTACGCACTTTTTCAAGTCTTGCCTCTTTCCGGCAAGCGGCTATTCGTCACCGTTGCCGGAGAAAACATCCACACCAATTAAATAAAACAAAAGGAGTATTATTGATCATGGATATGAAACTAGAAGTTTTCTTCTTACCTGTCTCTGACGTCGATCGGGCCAAGCGCTTCTACGAGAAACTGGGATTTCGCTTGGATATCGACTACTCTTCGGCAAGGGGATCACTTCCGCCCAGCCGGGCTCGATTGACCGCCCGGTCCTGGCGGTGTACGACATCGACGACGCCCGCGACAACTTGATCGCCCGGGGCGTCGACGTGAGCGAGGTTTTCCACTACGCCGGCGGCCCCTTCAACAACGCCGTGGAGAACCCACGCGTCGGCGGGCGCGACCCGCAAGGTCGTTCCTACTACTCATTTGCCTCGTTCGAGGATCCGGACGGGAACGGCTGGCTGCTCCAGGAGATCCAGACGCGGCTTCCCGGCCGCGAGTCGAACTTGACGCGACCACAGGCCATGGACGTTGCAACCTTGGCAGGGCTCCTCCGCGAGACGTCAGAGCACCACGGCCACTTCGAGAAGACGCACGCC
>JAREAI010000020.1:0-16789 GCA_029240435.1 Nitrososphaeraceae archaeon
TTCTTCTGGCGTTAACAATGGTTTAAGACCCTTTCGTTCAGAAACAGCTAATATCTTGCCATCTTCATCTGCGATTCCTGCAAACCTGATAGCGGAGTCTAGTGAAATAACTTCGTCACAGAATTCCTGAAAGAATTGTTGTTCCAAGTCAGATAATATAAAAAACATGTTATATTTTGACTTTCTTATTAGATGCTTAAAAAACATCCAATCGTGATTGTTAATTGATCTAAACATGTAATATAAAAGATGTCTCATGATTATGGCTATGATAACTTAACCTCCATCAAACATCAGAAATGGTAAGAACCTAATCCTTTCCCTTCACACACATACGCAAGAATAGTACCAATAGTTCAACCAATTATTTGATATGTTAGCTTTTATCATATCTTTTTTTCTGCATGAAAAATAGTCATAATCAAAATACAGTCAGTCTTAACTTTTGTTTATTAGGATAAATCTTTCTATTATATTCTTTAATTTAGTATCTATGTAATATACGATTCAATCTTAGGCATCTACATGAATAGCTATATATATAAATATTTATATGTAAATATATCAACCAGTGGCATCTGTAAATATAGGCTTTCTAACAATATATATTGTTGTTCTCTTGTCCCATTTGAAAACCGATAATGTACAAATTGTTGTTCTTTCTCTTGATAAATGCATATCATAAGACATGACTTGAGGTAGGTAGGTACGTATGCAATCCATGACCAGTAGTATTCGTCTGCCCGTCTACCTATAAAAGAGGCTCATCAACAGATATTTCCTTAACGATGTATGTGTGTCTATTTACATCGAATCTGTCTGCATATTAGAATATTTCTTAACCATTATTTTCAGATAGAAACATGTGTATGTATGTATTGTATGTATTGTATGTATTATATTCTTATTACAGATTCTAGACACTTTGAGGCAAACCTATTACTCCTAGAACTAAAATATCAGAGAATTAAAACCTTAGTTCACAGAGCCAGTTATTCTCACTCATGTATTATCCCTTGATAATTTCTGTCTGCCGTTTATTGCATATATTGTAACTACTATATAATGATATAATATAACTTATTAAATTGATCATTAAGATTGTTAATTTCTAATTCTAAAAATTTTAATAGACAATATCATATTAGATTCATTTATATCTTTAGGTCATTTAAATAATTAGCAAAGACACTTTAACCGCCTAAGAGAATTTAAAATCTGTTGAATAATAAAAGGTATGTTTTAGATACAAGTATAATTATTGATGGAGAGATTACAAAGATGATTGAGGGCGGTCAGATTGATAATGGTAGTGAAATTATAATTCCTTTGGCAGTTTTAGATGAATTGCAGTCTCAAGCATCTTCTAATAAGGAGTATGGGTTTGTAGGCTTAAACGAGATTAAGAAGATAAGGGGTCAGAGTTCAATGAAGGATATCTCCCTCAGATTTCTAGGTGAACGTCCTAATATTGACGACATTCGTCTGGCAAAACGTGGAAGGATTGACGCGATTATAAAAGATGTAGCATTGCATGAAGATGCCACATTAATTACAGCTGACTATGTCCAAGCACTAGTTGCTGAGGTACAGGGAGTGAAATCATTACATATAGGAAACGTGACAAAGACAACAAACTTAGAATTCGAAAAGTTCTTTACGGAAGATACAATGAGCGTTCATCTTAAGGAAGGAGTGTCACCTTGGGCAAAACGTGGCAAGCCGGGTGATTTTCAACTTATAAAACTCGATGAAAAAAAAAGTACATATCTAGAACTAACCAATATCATCAGAGAAATTTCTGAAGCGTCCAGAGTAAATAGAACAGGCTCCATAGAAATAAGCCGTAATGGCGCAACTGTAATACAATACGGAACATTTCGGATTGCTATAACAAGACCACCTTTTTCTGACAACCTTGAAATTACTATAGTTAGACCTATCGTGAGGCTCTCACTCGAAAGTTATAACGCTACAGAAAAGTTAATTGAAAGGCTGTCAGAGGGGTCAGAGGGGATCGTAATATCAGGTCCTCCTGGTTCTGGTAAAAGTACTTTCGCGAGCAGCCTTGCAGAATTCTATGCAAAGAAAGGCAAAATAGTAAAGACTTTTGAATCGCCGAGAGACTTGCAGGTTCCTGATGAGGTGACTCAGTATGGACCGTTAGAGGGCAGTTTTGAAAAAGCTGCGGATATTTTATTATTAGTGCGTCCAGATTATACAATATTTGATGAAGTGAGGAGAGCGCAGGACTTTGGAGTATTTTCAGATATGAGGCTAGCAGGTGTAGGGATGATCGGAGTAGTACATGCTAGTAGTCCACTAGACGCAATTCAGAGATTCATAGGCAGAGTGGATTTGGGAATGATTCCTCATATTCTCGATACTATTATATTTATCAAGAATGGAAAAATCGAAAAAATTTATGAAGTACTGCTTACGGTCAAGGTTCCAACAGGAATGAGCGAGGCTGATCTTGCCAGACCACTTGTAGAGGTGCGAGATTTTGAAACACAAGTAATCGAATATGAAATTTATACATATGGTGAAGAAAATGTTGTTGTTCCAATCTCCGAATTGAAACCAGTCACTCAGTCAGATAACGTCATTAAAAAATTAGCTGAATCAAAAATCAGAGATACAATAAGGAGATTCGATCCGGATGCTGATATCAACATAATTTCAGATAATAGAGTTCAAGTTAAGGTAGGCAAGGATGTGATCGCTAGGATCATTGGCAAAGGTGGATCTACAATATCCGAGTTAGAAAGAATGCTAGGCATAAAAATTGATGTGGAAGTTAAAACTCCTACTCTTGGCAAAGAGCTTGATTTTGAAGTTACTGAAGCTGGATCTACTGTTAACATATTGGTAGATGAGGGCGCTATTGGGAAAAAAGTCGATGTCTACATCGAAGATGAATTCATCTTAAACAGCCAGGTAGGAAAGAAAGCCAGTATAAAGACTGACAAGCGATCAGACAATGGAAAGAAAATAATAAATGCATTATTGGCTGGAAACAAGATCAGGGTTTTCCAAAGTAGAGATTAGTATTGATTCATAGTCAATGAATTATTTTAATCTATTTTGTAAAGATGATCTGTAAGCAAAACCTCAAAACAGATTTATTAAAAATATGCGTAATTGAAATAGATAATTAATTAGAAATTTTGAATACCTCAGACATCAAATCGAATATTTCAATTTAATTTAGATCGAGCCTATATTTTACATAAAGAGCAAAATTTTCAAAACATTCCTCTGATCTGAGAATCTAAAGGACAAATAAGTATTACATTGTGTTTTTTTAACTTTGATGTTTTACAATCACAACGACAATTTATCGATAATGTTCTGAATGTATATTCAGAGTAAATGCTAATCAATTCAATCTAGAGAAATTGCGAGCTAAAAAAAATGCTTCTGCGAATCTACATTATCAGGCGAGCAAGTTATAGGAGGATTTGCTCGTTTACCATCTTCTTATTTACATTAAAGAACCGATAAATCTCGGCGTTCACGAAATATAAGAACAACTTGGCCACTTAATTTGGCTTCAAAAACATGAATGATTGATAAATAATTAGATTTGATGGCCAATTTGATAGCATCAAAGTCAAGCTAGGTAAATTACATATATTTAAAAAAATTGTTGATTAGATTCTTCCAGCCTCTTTCAAACGTGAAAGCATTCTCAATTCACCTTCTTTAAAACGGCTTTTTTCTTCAGCACTGTCCAAGATTATTTGAGGAACTTCTGTAGCCTTTCCATATTTATCGAGAGCGACCATTGTAACAAACGCAGTACCTGCATGAATTCTTGTACCATCATCAAGATCTTCAGATATTACAGTGACCTCTACTTCCATTGAAGACTTGCGTACATAATTTAATCTGGCTGTTAGAATTAAGGCATTTCCAATGAATACAGGCTTTAAAAATGTCATTCTATCAATGCTTGCAGTAACGGTATTAGCAGGGCCACAGTGCCTTTTGGCAACGAGTCCTGCAATAAGGTCTACATGTTTTAATATGACGCCGCCAAAAACATTGCCTTTTGGATTTGCATCGGTGGGTAACATAATAATTGTCATCTCTGCCTGGGATTCAGCTGGCCTTTTCCCCGGTTTAAGCGGCGACGCCATCCCTATACTTGCACAGATAATCATAATTAAACATTCAAAGCTATCGAAGCAAACACAAAAAGGATTCCAATTGAGTTGTTCTACAATTATATCCCATTGCTACAGACTAAAACCTGATCGCCCATTAGAGAAACGATTATCACAAAAGCATCTATGGGAAAAGAAGAAATATTATAGAGATAATTAGATAACATATGCTATTTATGTAAACAAATGACGATTAAAATTATATACAAAAGGATAGCATTACAATAAGACATACATTGGCTTAGTCGATTACTTGAACACCCTCATCTGACTTAGGCGAAGCGGATGAAGATGATGGATCAAGTAATTTCGAGTTACTTAATTCAACTTTTCTTCCAAATATTAAGTAAGTAGTATGTCCTATCATTCTCATTGAAGGCCGGGTCATTCCTTCTCTTGCTTCTATATTGCGAATCATTATTTCTACACAATCAACATCGGCATATCCGCATTGTTTTAAGACAGTTGCGGTCTTTTCAAGTTGATTCATTGTGGGGCAAACCGCTACAAATGCGCCACTTCCTTTTAATGAAACGTGAACCTCGGTCACAACAGTCCAGGGATCCCCAAGATCCACGACGGCAACATCTGCCTCTCTAATGTTAAGTCCCAAATGGGGATCCTGTTGGTGCATTGTAACGTGTTGAAGCATTCCTGCTTTTTCTAGGTTTCTTCTTGCTATAGCCATAAAATCAGGATTGACATCGTAAGTGTAGATATGGCCAGACGGCTTTACGATACTCGCCATAAATGTTGTAAGAGCAGCGCTTCCCGTTCCTATTTCTAATACTATAGAGCCGTTTTGCATACCTGTCCTAGATGCTATATAACCAAAATCCTTTGGATAAACAATCTGTGTCTTGCGTTCAGATTTCATTATAAAGTCATGCACAGTTGGTTCAATAAGATATACGCTTTTTCCTTCAGACGTTTTTATAACAGAGCCATATTTCATTCCAATGACCGCTGAAACATCGATGACTCCTAAATGCGTGTGCATTTTCTTTTGTGGAGTAACCTTTACCAACCATTTCTTTCTATTTGAATGAAAAAGTAAAACATAGTAACCTTCCTGAATCCTCATACGATAATAAACAAAAGTTATACCGATAAAAATCCTTGCAGAGAAAAAATTGTTTTGCCGATCTTGCATCATTCTTTACTATAAACAACAGCCTATTTTAGTGAAGAAAAGCTTGTTAATATCACATTCAATAAACTAATGAGTAACCTTCTATCTGATCCAGAAAAAATATTTGTTATTTTAAAACCAAGCCCGGAAATGCAAAGGTATTATCAACTTAACAAAAAAGTTGTTAATACTATTCTTTTAGATAACAATTAGTGATTGGTAAGGTTTGTTTCTCCAAGAACATTTTGTACAAGGATATGTTGTACAAATGGTAATTTTATTTTTCTACTAAAGTATATGTTCAATTAACAGATGGAAATGCTGATATGCCCTGTGTCTCTAATGGCCAAGAATCGAACAAATTCGAAGCTGATTAATTATTAGCAAATTAACATATATAAACACCTCAATATATTTATGTTTCTCTTTATAAGAGATTGATCGTCTTCATTCACATGTTTTCTAATGCAGAAATTCCTAGCACATTGAAGATATTGTTCAAAGTAACTCCAAAAGCCTTTACAAGCGCTAATCGTGAAAACATAGTTTCTTTATTTTTTTCTCTTAAGACAGGAACTTTTTCATAGAATATGTTAAAGGCTGTGGCAAGGTCATAAGCATATCTAGCCAATAGTTTTGGATTAAGTGTTTTGACTGTTTCTTCTATTACTAAATCCATTTTTGCAATCGTTTTGATTAAATCAACTTCTGCTTCTTGAATCAATAGACCAAAGTTTTCTGATGATACATTTTTATTCCCATATTTTTCTAAAATCCGCTGAGATCTAGCATAGGTATATTGTAAGTACGGTCCTGTGTTACCTTCTAAGCTCAGTGAATCCACTATGTCAAAAGTTATTATCTTATCAAGATCTTGCTTTATCAAATTATATCTAATGGCAGATATGGATATTTCCTCTGCAATCATATTTGTGATATCGTTTGATATATCCGGATTTCGTTTTCTGACTTCTTGATAAGCAGTGGTTTGAAGTTTATCTAGAATATAGTCTGCGTTAATATATATTCCCTTTCTGCCCGAAATATGCATGAATTGTCGGTCTCCAATATCTAGTCCTAAGCTTTTGGCAGTATCAGCACTAAGAGTCATTGCCTCGTATGCAAGATGAATATATCTATCATTGTTAGTCTGTAAATGCGACAGGACCGTTGCGATGATTCTCTGTAATCTTGCTTGTCTTGAATCAATTATCGTAATAACCTTTTCACCTGAATTAAAAGTAGGATGTCCAAGATTACCAGCATTGGGGTTTAAGGTAGTCGCCCAAAGAATAGATTCATCCCATTGATCAGCAAATTTATGATAAAAGAAAGGATCCTCCACTAGGCCTAACTTCCATGCTGCGTATGGTATATCCTTTGCAATGTAAGTAGCGGTTCCATCGCTTCTGACAATCACTTTTTCCTCTTCGTTCTCTAGCTTAATGACCCAACAATATTTGTTTTTTCCTTCAGTTTGTAAAGTCGCAATGCCCTTTTCTTTTAACATTTCAAATGTTTTACTCCATAATCTAGAGGTAACAATATGTGACTCGTAGTTCAAGAGATCATAATGAGCTTTCATCCTCCAACATGTCTTTAGTTGGTCCTTTAAAACTCGCATAGTAATTTCTGAAGCAAATTTAGCAATCTCTGATGTTCCCAATTCAATCTCTTTAAGAACCAACCGTCTTTTTTCTTCAAGGTACTTATCGTCTTTGTACATTTCGTTAATTTTTACATACACTTCATCGCCACAGTATTGATCAAACTTTATAGTTTTATCCTTGGGATAAAGAGGAAGACCAGCAAATCTGAATCCAACAACAATATCAGCAACCTGTAAACCTGAATCGTCAATATAATTTAAAACTATTACTTCATGATTCGTTGCTCTCAATGTTCTATATAGTATATCACCAATAACTACGTTTCTCATATGGCCTACATGAAGAGCCTTGTTAGGATTAATGCTAGTATGCTCAATTATAATCCGTTTACCCTTGCCAAGGTCATTAAAGCCGTATTTAGAATTTTTGAGTACTTCGTTAAGAGTCCAAGAAGCTAAATTACTAATATTTGCTTTGAAATTGATGTAACCTGAAGGATGAGATTCAACTGAAAGAATAAAAGATATTGAATCAGTTGCTTTCTTTTTCTCTATATACGGTTTTAGCTCTTTCTCAATGATTTCATTCGCAATATCAACAGGTCTTCTCCTGAGAGCTTTACTAAGTAGAAATGCTACATTGCAGCTAAGATCTCCAAATTCTTTTCTGGGTGATTCAGATATGTCGAAATCTTGGTGAACGTAATTCAAATTTATAAGACTATTTGATACTGCCTGACGAATTTCATTAATTAGAAGGCGAAATGTCAATTGCAGTCCTTTCTCCAAAATAATTTAATGTAATATATTCAATTGCATCAATAACACCCTCACCTTCTTTACCAGACACTACATGTCTAGCTCGCTTTTTTACATGGTTTTCGGCATGATTGAGGGCTACACTATAACCACAGAGATCAAATAGAGGAATATCCGTTTGGCTATCGCCAATCGCAACTGCTTCTGCTGGTGCTAAAGCCAAAATATCTAATACTCTTTTAAATCCTGTTGCCTTGTTAACCCCTCTTTCGTTGATATGAAAAGCATACCTGCTGTCGCTAAGATATAAGTCTAAGTTATGTTCATCCAAGATTTTTTGCCCCTCTTCAATATCAAATGTCCTAAGTAATACAATTTCTGTAAGTCTATTAAAAACAGGTTTCATTTTTACACCTTCTATATTTTTCTTTAATATCTCATAACCTTTCATACACTTTTCCTTGTCAGCCAAAAGTATATGTTCCTGTGGAGATAAAGTCAATGCACCACCATTTTCACCAACAGCTATCTTAGTTGTGCCGCCATAGACTGCAAGGATATAAGCCTCCACCGATGATCGTCCGGTAACATATATTATTTTATATCCAAGTCTCTCAAGATATCTTAGACTGTCAATAGCCGGAAGATATATCATGCCACCACCATTTTCTGTTAATGTACCGTCAATATCTATAGCAAAGACTTTTACCGTTTTCAAGTTATTAGAGCGAAAATAAATTTTCGGTTATAAATGTTCCATAGTACAACATTAAATCTGCTATCCCTCTATACAATTCATATCCGAGGTGTCTCACAAGCCCAAGTTGCTAAGATGCCATTATAAAACCATATACCAATAATCTAGAATGCAGTCATAATAAAAAAAGGGATATAATAAATATCAGTGTCCTTTCTAGCTAATCTAGAGGACCGCTACTACATTTAAGCTTTCGGCCTGACGAACATAATTTTTCTCAGAACATTATTGATTCGATATTTATTTGAAGATTAGCAGGTGAGATCTTCTGTTATTCAAATTTCAGTTTTTTATCTAAATATAGATGCTATAATACAATGTTTCTCATTAGCCTAACAGTTAAGATTACACTTATAACGACTTTAGAATATTAATGACAAGAATGCTTGAATATCATTATAGATATATTACGAATGTCTTCGGGGACATTTCAGTTTATGCACTTAATGGCTGTCTAACATTAGGTATTTCCAATTCTTTGTCGGAGACCTGTTTTGGGACAGTTGTTTGCTGTACTGTAGAATAAATCGATCTTATTCGTCTATCACTTGACGATTTTTGTTTCTTGATCATAATTTTTATCTTAAAACCAAAATGTCCATGATTACTCCACTTTTCCATATCTATGACTTCTCCTGAGCCAGCTATTCTGTCTCCTCCATCTGTAACAACGACAAAATCTGTTTTAGCTCCCTTCTTGATTGTTGAAATCTTGTCATAAAAATGATGCCAATCAAGTGGATTCCTAATCAATGACTGGATAGAAAGCATATCACCCACCGTTACCTCAGTAAGATAACTTGAAAGTATCTCTATTTGACAGACCTTTGCATACATAATAATAGCCTCACAATATTGGATATATCACTTTTGGAATAATACAACAACATTTTTGCTACACTATAGTAAATATATAATATAATATGTAATTTACATACATAATTGAAATATTTTATGAATATCGAAGTATGTTTCAAAGACGGATGCTCTGTAAGATTAAATACTCTAAAAGAAAAGAACTCTAGGGCCCGTAGCCCAGTCAGGATAGGGTGCTGATTAAATAGCATAAGCCTCCGAAGCCAGATATCGTGGGATCGAAGCCCACCGGGCTCGATACTTTAATACTTTAAGAACATTGCGTAGTATAAACAAACCCATACACACACAAGCAAGGATTCATGTATGCAAATATTTATATGAGTTAGAGAAACCCTTTTTTTTGAATTGTCTTTAGAAGTTGTTATTTTAGAAGAACGAAATAATGCTCTTTTAAATAGACGAGAAGTAAAAACTCTCTTCAAGAACTCTGCGGGTAAAATCAAAAGGATCGATGCAGCAGATATGATAGCAAAGCAACTGAACGCCGACAGAAACCTAACTATCCCAATCAATATGAAATGTGAAACTGGTAAGTCAGATATTTATGCCACAATGTATATCTACGACAATGAAGAGGAAGTAAAAAAACATCTTCCACGTTACAGAATATTAAGAAATATGTCAAAGGAAGATAGAAGAAAATTGTTAGACGAAGAGAAAGCCACCAGATTGAAGGCTAAACAGGCAACAGCAGCAGAAACGAAATCGCGATCCAAAGGGGGTAGAAAGTGATAATGGCTGATAAAAAGACAGCGCAAAAGGGAGAAGTGGCAGTTTACAAATTTTATAAAGTGCAAGGAGATATAACGATAAGAAGTAAACGTGATTGCCCTAGATGTGGAAAAGGAGTGTTCATGGCCGAACACAACGATAGACACACATGTGGAAAGTGTGGTTTTACGGAATTTTCACATAGAGAGCAGTCTAAGAAAAGTTCAAAGAACAGTAACCCTAAGAGATGAATGCTCTGATTTCTTTCTTTATTGATCTTGCAACTGCGGGACTTATCAACGGGTAAAATGATTCAATATAACGTTTTGATCGTGACAATTTTTTGATATATTCTGCAGTCAATTCATTTGAATAACCAAGTAGGAATCCTCTTACTACTTTGCTTGCTACAGTAGAATTGGTTGTTTGTTTAAGTCCACGACAAATAAACTGCACTATGTCCCAAATAGGATCACCCGAGTGAAATCCGAATTGATCAACACCTGTAAAGTAAAGTGAGCTCCCTCTTATGATCAGATTTTTTGGTTTTATATTGCCAAGAGTTGATTTATCATTATGTATTGTAGCTATTTGTTCACCTGCTGCCTTAATCAAATCAATGTTATTATATTCATCATTTTCATTCAAGGAGTACTGGATAACATCTGCAAGCGAATTGCCTTTTATAAATTCAGTCACTAGCAACCTCTTTCCAAGAATAATTGATTCAATAGTGGGTGTATTTAATCCGAGGTTACGAATGTATCGAAGCGCTTTATATTCATTCCCTAATCTGAATAATGGATCTACCTTGAACCTTCTCACCTGGGAAGTCCATACGCTCAATGCAGCCCATTTTACACCCTTGGTTTTTGCATATTGCTTTACGACTATCATTTTGTGACTGTTATCATCAAGATTTTTTAATGTAAAGCAAATAGTTCTACTATCTACGTTTCCTAAACGACGTTTATTTGAAATAGAATATCTTTGAAAGGAGACATTGTTAGCAATTATGTCAAGCCATCTTCTGCTATTGAAAATCAATATACCTTCTGGTAGTTTCCAATATGAGTCTCTAGGGGATGACATAAACAGCGGTAAGTTCAATTCATGTTTTTTTTGTCGCTTGATTTTGGATTGAGCTTCTTTTACTGCATAGCGAAATGTAACGCGACCAGCATAAACATGGATAAGATAGGAGCTAAAATCTTGTAATTTTTTTCCTAACTTCAAAGAATCAATCTTGCCATTTTTGTTGATAAGAATACGTTTTTCAGATATATGTAACGAATTATCAGAAGGATTTTTCTCCAGCAGTTCTTTGTCTTCATTAAGTATTTCATTCAATGCCCTCCGATAACCGTCAAGTGCAAAATCAATATTCCTGCTGGCATTCTCGCAATTATAAATTTTGTAATAACTATAGAGCGCATTAGGATAGAGTATGCTTCGTTTTTTTATTTTTGAAAACATAATAAAATCCAATGGAAAAGAAATTTCTGTGCTGAGAATATTATTTAATCTGACTATATCAAATATTTCCTCTATAATTACTCGCTTCTTATAAATGGTTTCAATTCGCTTAAATAAATCGGGGTTTAAGATTGGGTGGTATATATGCAATAGTCTTCCTACCACAAACTCTCCAAGAAATGCAGTTTTGGCATCTTTTTCTAGAGACTGTCGGTCTACTAGGAGAGCTGAAACTTCTATTTTTGATTCCTTTAAGTAAACATATTTAACTATAAAAGAATAATTCTCAAGTACAACGATGATATCAAAATCGCTGTTAGGGCGGCTATAACCAGCCACTTTTGATCCATACAGACAAACACCAACTATTTTATTGTTTTTTGCTATTTTATTGACGCAATTATCGATTATTTTTAAATGTTCGCTAGAAATATTAGACATAGTGATTAAAGTTCTTCTTATGTCAACGCCTTATGTCACTGCTTTCTATTTTCGAATTCCATGATTCTTTGTTTTACCCGTTCGTCAACTTGTAGGTTAGCCATTAATTCAATGGGTAATTTTACGATATTAGAATCGATTGTGACTTTGATTGTTGGAAGCTCCTTATTGATCCATTCGTTAACTACTTTGTCTTCTAGTCGCATGTCACTAAATCCCTCTGGAAATTTCTTTGTAATGTGATCAACCAAAGTACGATCATGCTTGAAAACTGATCTGGGCTCCATTAATCGAGACGAGTCCTCGTATCTCTCTTCGAATAAAGTACCAGATATTGAGTCTGATATTATCCCCATTCTCATAATGCGACTAATTAAATTAAGATAATGAAGAAACTCGTGTGCTAAAATAGCATGAATAGTTCCGAGCAGACCGAATGCTATTAAGGGAGCAGTTATTTGAATAACAACATTTAATCGCCTATTATCACTTACCACTGGAATAGTTCTTGCAAATAATACACCATATTGTGAAGACTCTACCTGTGACGTTGAAATAACGAGATTAGGCTCAACATAATAATACGGATATTCTAATCTCGCTGCATTTTCTATCCTTTTGATCCCTTTAGTGACTATTTCATATCTGTGCAATATAAGATCATAAATTTTTTTAGGTAATTGTCCGCTATTTAATGAATCTTCTACTTTTTGCAAAGAATTAAAAACCATCTGGATACTCTAAAAATGACATAGTCTAAAAAAAACGTTTCTGCATATCTACATCAAGAATATCAAAGGAAATACATCTGCAATTAGAATCGACAATTTCTGAAATATTGGGTTTAGCATACTCTCTTTCTCCAATGAATTGCTTGACTTGGAATCCACCATCTGCGACGACCGTGATAGCAAAATGATTTGAATATACTTTTTGTACCCTGAGTGAATAGATTTTTTTATTAAATTGCCTTGATTTGTTTTCAAATTTTACTATAGATCCACCATAACCGTTGAGATTTTCTATGTCAGATTCTGTGAGCGCTTTATCGCATTCTACCAAAATTTTAATTTTTGTGATAAATGCAAGAGAAGAATCTATAACATTATCCGATTTGGGACTTAGTGTAACTAGAATTCCATTTTCACTGAATTGCAAATTATTTTCCAATTTACGGTTTCGTGGATTTGATATACTTGCAAAAAACGGTCTTCCTTTTCCTAAAACTATGCTTTCTTCATCCTCACTTCCGACCCAGGTAAATTTAGGATTTTGGCCTTCTGTTATCGATATTAGCCTCTTTGCGATGATTCCCTCTATACTATCATAGCCTGATAGGCCAGAATAATCACAGACTACGCAACCTTTCCCTCGACAGCTACTACATTTTGTTTGTTTCTGTCTTATACCTCGATGTTTCTTTAAATATCTGCCGAAGAAATGCAACGGACGGCTCCTTGCGATTACTTCTACATTATTATTCTTATCAATAGCTATATTTATCGAGATATCAGGCGTTAAAAAGTCAAGTCTTGTTTTTGTTATTTTTAGAAATTTTCTTCTCAGTTCTCTTATTAATTGAATTTTAAGATTTTCCTTCCCTCTTATCTTGAATTTTGCCCTGATTTGGTCCTCTCGTTCATAATATTCAGTTGGAATTGTTGCTCCAATTAAAAAACTATCAAATTCGTATACATTATTTACTGAAGATAAAATTTTGCTATTAATTATATCTATGTTACTCATCATTCCATGGCATATAAAGCAATTCTCTTGACGTGATACATGAGTCACTCTAACTGATGGAATATGTCTCTTAAGACAATATTTGCAAAGATTGTAGTTCCTTTTTAGCTGTTGTAGAAGAATCTTGTTATTGTTGACATTAACCAATACCAAATCTCCTTAACATTCCTTGCATCTGTCTTCCCTTAGTCTGCTTCATCATCGTTTTGGAGTTGTTGTATTGCTTTACCAGCTCTTTGACATCATGTTCGGTTATACCAGCACCTCTAGCTATTCGCTTTCTCCTAGAGTCATTAATTATATCGGGATTTCTTTTTTCATCTTTAGTCATTGACTGAATAATAAATCTCCATTTCTCCATCTTGCCTTGAAGAGCATCTAGCTGTTCTTCTTTTACCATGCCCGATAGACCTGGTAGATTGTCGATTACATTTTTAAATCCCATTTTACCAACGTTTTCCATCTGTCCGTAAAAGTCTTCTATAGTCATCTTGCCTCCTAGTAGTCTCTTGGCTTGGCTTTCATCTGCTTGCACTTCAAGACTTTTTGCCATATCAAGCAAGGCTTTAATATCTCCCATTCCCAGTATTCTACCAACAAATCGCGTAGGTGAAAACTGTTCCAGGTCGTCAATCCGTTCTCCTGTACCAATGAACATGACTCTGGCTCCAGTGGCAGCGGATGCTGCAAGTGCACCCCCACCTTTGGCCGTCCCATCAAGTTTTGTTATAATTATTCCGCCAACAGGCGCAGTTTCATGGAAGGCTCTGGCTTGGTTGTATGCTTGCTGGCCTATTGTTCCATCTATTACTAGTAAAACCAAGTCGGGTAATGCCACTTTGTACATAGAATTCATTTCCTCTAAAAGTTCATTCTCTTCTTTGTGTCTTCCCGCAGTATCGATAATTATAACATCTATATTCTGTGTACTGTAGTATTTCAAGCCCTCTCTCACGATTTCAATAGCGTCTTTGTTATTTTCATCTCCAAATACCTCAATATTGATTTTACTACAATTCATTTTTAATTGAGTAAGCGCACCAGGCCTCCAAGTATCTGCTCCGATTACTGCAACCCTATAACCATGTCTTGTCAGCCAGCGAGCGAATTTAGCAGTCACAGTTGTCTTTCCACTGCCTTGAACACCGAGCATCAGAACCACATTTTGCTTTCCAGGCTTGAAAGAGACGATCTGTTCGTCCAAATCCACCGATTTGTCAACGTTTTTTATAGTTTCTCCTGTATAGCCAAGTAGCTTTGCCAGTTCTCCATATAGAATAGTAATTATGTGATCTTTTCTTGATAGACCCTTTGGTGGTGCCTCGTTGATTGCGCGGCTTTTGAGATTATTGGTTATTGTTAAAACCAATCTAACATTGACGTCGGATTGAAGCAATGCCCTTTGGACATCTTTACACAAAGATTCGATGAGCTCTTCGTTAACATCAGATGCTCCTACTATTTTTTTAAGGGCTGTTCTAAGACCTGTTCTTAAATTGTCTAACATGACAAGATTGCTTTGATATTAATGCAACTTCCAATATTTCAAATATTCCCCTCTGTCCATCCCAGTGAGCTCTGGCATCCTTTATCTTTAATCTTTTCTTAAACAGAGGACAATCTAGAGTCAAGGTCTCGGCTTCACCTCCTTCGAATGTTATATTAAATCCATATTTTTTGCTCAAAGATTCTAATTTATATAATGAATTCTTATCCAATGTAATTCCAAGCCAACTCTCATCTAATCCCATAGTAGAAACACCAACGATTTTAATACAGAATTTCTTATCAATGAGATCATGCATGTATTGCAAAGGCTCGACTCCCCATAGTGGAGTAAATGTTTCAAGGCCTTGTTTTGAACAAGCTATTTGAAATTTGTTTTTTTGAAAAATACTAGATATTCCCCCGTGAACTAATCCTTGAATATTATGAATAGATTTTATCTTTTTAATTGCATATTCAAGTGAATTAACTTCCTCTTCTTTTGTTGATTTCTTTAGGGTAAATCTAAAGGATGGGATACCCATGGCTTCTCCAAGTTGCTTTGTCAGCGCGCTGTTTGGATAGTGAAATAATAGGCTATCATCTGTCTGAGGTTGCATAGTAATCAAACATACTACTTCGTGTCCTATCTCCTTCATCTTAAATATTGAAAAAGTACTATCCTTTCCTCCTGAGAAGAGTGAAACGAGCCTCATTGTAAATGATGAAAAGATCGCCTTTATTAACTGCTTGATAATGGCAATGACAATTTTATTCAAAAAAAATATTCTGGTTGTTATTTATATATATATATATATATATATATATAACATTATATCATAACTAATTTCTCAATCCTTGTCTGATAGGCATTGTCATATGAATCGCTCCTGTGCTTCCTTTCCTTCCTTTCCTTCCTTTCAACTGCTTTGGTTAACTAGAATAAGTTAAAAGATATTACCACGAATTTTGTGTATGATGTCAGTTACAATTATTAGAATACAACTTTAAATAATCCAGACACCATTGAAGATTATTGATCTCTACAGGAGATAATAATGCTAAATCATTTTTATCTATGCCTGTTTCATCAATATTGCAGCGAAATATTGCAATTTTAGACCGATTACAAACAGCAGCGGATGCTATAACTGCTATGCGAGATCTCTCCATCCGCTCTGTTCTAGTATCAGACACAAAGAAGGAAATAATAGGCCTAGTATCTAAAACTGATGTCTTATATCGGTTAATATCATTGCATAAATTACCAGCGCGTACACGCCTTGAGGAAATAATGTCCTCGCCAATAATATCTGTACCGCCAGAAGTGACGATTTTAGATGCACTCGCCGCAATGGAAAAACATAATATAAGACAACTAGTAGTAAGTTCAGATTCTAAAGTCTATGGTACTATAAGTAGAGATGACATTATTTCAAAAACAGAGAAGGCGGTGGTGCAGACAATGAATGCATTCAAATCCGATTCAGCCGTCTGTATAATGAGTCCGTTTGCTTCCACATCTCTTATGGATAAAAGAGACGTATTGACTTGCCCTCATTGCAGTAATCAATATAACAACAAAGAATTGTTGTCAAAACACGTAAAGGCAATTCATTCTA
>JAREAI010000402.1:0-3646 GCA_029240435.1 Nitrososphaeraceae archaeon
GTTCTGGGTGATCTTCTTCTTTACTGCCAGCTATTAGAGCAGCATTTACACCACCTATTGAAGTACCAGCAAGAATATTGAGTTTTACCTTATTTTTTCTAAGCGCCTTGAATACTCCACAGCCAAAGGCACCTAATGAGCCTCCTCCCTGCATTATAAGAACATTCTCGACGGAATCATTATCAGGCATAGCAAAATTTTATCTCCTTTGGTATCATTATATTATAAACAATACCTATATCAGCCTATATGATTATTAATAATTAGTTAATACACGAATCCACTTAGGAAGAGAAGATAAAGTAAAAGAACAAAAAATGAATATTACGTTGGAGAGAATATCTCTAGAATCGTTTTTCTATTCGCTCTAATATTAATACAGACAGTTGATCTAGTAAAAGATTTAATCTTTATATTTTAACTTAATGGTATCTTGGGATATGATAGAATGGATAGAATGGCCAAATTTTATTATTATGGCATATCACCTTTTGAGGTGGAAGCCATCTATAGCACACTCAAGAGATTCTTTGGAGCAGTAGAAGAAGATGAACACCTGCAGGAAAACGATAATTCATATGTTAGTATGATTGATATTGGATTTCCGATTCCATTCAATGAATCTTTTTTTCAACTACTTACGCCAGAAGGATGGTTCAGAATCAAGAGCGTGATTAAAGAAATGAAACGAAGAAGAGGTAAGAAAGGCATCAAAACATTCTTGCGTTTCAATGGTATTATGCAAGGAATAAATTCGCAATTATTATTTTTACTAATAAATAAGAATGATAGACAGTTTGAAATGGGTCTTGAAAAGATTGAATATATGGTTGACATCATACCTGTACAATTAGATAAACTACCTGCTAGTACAGAACTAGTAGAATATTATTATGATGAAGTTACTCACAAATGGAAGCCGCATATTCCAGAATCTAGTAGCGATGGAAGTATTAATAATAATATCATGTAGACGTCTCATTATTTTATAAACAATAATCCTAGAAATAATAAGAATATATCATGACGATACTAATAAAAAATACTTTTATTATTATTATTATTTTAATTGGTTGACAACTGATGAATCATACAAAGCTTTGCTAAGTTCACGGTATTTTTTATTTATATAAGCTAGTGATTCTGATAATTTCTTAGCTTTACCATACTTGAAACGAATTAACTCTCTGTGTCGCCAGAAATGTTTATCTTCTGAAACGGTAATTGTTGTAAAATAGTCAGGACCTTTCAAATTGTCGGGTAATTTTATGTTATGGGGTAATAGATATTCAATGCTGAACCATTCATCGCCATCAGGATAATCATTTCCTGTGACAATGTCAAAATAAAGATGTAAAATGTCTTCTACTGTTAAACCATCGTCACGCATTAATGGATGTTTAACAAAAGATCTGTGATAATCCATATTTAGTAATTCTGGCTCAAAGTAAGTCTTGATTATAGCCTTTCTAAAAATCTCATTTGACTCCTTAAGGTTCAAAGATACTATAACCAAGTCTACCTATTTTATAACCTTTTAACAAAAAGTCTGTAAAATTTACAAATGATCTATATTCTAGTCGCATCGGCAGAGGTTAAATTTTCACTCTAGCTTTGATCCATTATAATTAATATAATGCTACTGAACCTTACTGCAATAGAGCGGGGGTCGCCTAGCCTGGTAGGGCGTGGGATTGCTAATCCCATGTTCGAAAGAACTCGTGGGCTCGAATCCCACTCCCCGCGGTTGACAATGGACAGCTATCTGCAAAGAGTAGCTCCGGATTAGAAAAAAGATAGATTTTATCACTGAAAGTAGATCAATACCTTACTTTAACAATGCATTAAAAACTAGCTTCAGATAATTCAGAAAATGCGTATATTTCCTGCTTGCATGTTAAAAGGAATAAATCATAAAGATAACTTCGATGGTATGACTCAGTGGTGGCTAAAAAGTGGGAAGTTACACACACGACATCCTTGTTAAATTTGTTCTTATTGTCTTGTTTGAATGATATCTCGGTTCTTTTAATAAATTTTACTATGAAATTTTGTGTACGGCCAAACTGCAGTTACTGCAGTAACTGCAAAGTGACTGCAGTCATTTTTGAATTAAAGAATAGGATGCACAGACAGAATTATGTCTTCCTGTCGAGATAGTTAACAGTAAATACAAAATTAATATTATTGTTGTTGTATCATATAGTAAATAATTCTAGGAACTTATTATAGCAACAAACTTTACTAAATAGAATTAGAAGATTTTCATTGAAGGGGATGATGAAAAACTGCTGCAATTCTGCTGCTCCTCAGCATAATCCTTAAAAGCAATCAGACTTTAGGAGAGCGACAAAATAATGGTTAATAATAGACTAAAATGGTGCTGTCCGCATTGCTCTCAAACATCTTCAAGACACTGGAATTTAAAGAAACACATTGAAAGAAGGCATGAGGGAATAGGACGGCCCATACGAGAAGATGGATGGCATTCTACTAGTATTGCTTCAACTATCACGCATTTTATTCCTGACCTGACGAACTTGCAGAATAATAACAATTATGATTCGAATCATCAGAGATATACACAGACTTTTTCTGCTTCACCATATTTTAAAAAGGGAGAAGACACATCTAAAAAAAGAGATCCACTAGATGAATTTCTTGAATTCTGGCGGCCTAAAATCCAACAAATGAAGGAGGTATTGGAAATAAAAAAATTCTTGTATGAACTTTTTTCTTTTTCTTCTTCACAACAACCTATTACTGGTCTAGGTCAGACTCCTATTATAGACACAATAAGTCCACCAGTTACAACAACAACGCCATTGCAGCCAACACCAGCACCATTACCACAAGAACAAGAACAAAAAAAGAAAGAGAATATTAATCTACTGACTACTTTTATTGCTAATTTATTTATTAATTTATTTATTACTTCAACCTTCATGGCACCAGACCTTCAAAGGAGAGCAAGAGGATTAGGGAAAGGAGAAGATGCTATTATTATTCCTCAAGAACCGTCGCTGCTTCCTTATATGATGACCACTACTTCCGATAATAATAACAATAGCAAAAAAAGAGGAGGAGAACCAAATCCAATAACTGAAAATACGAAAGAACAAGAACTCAACGAAGATAGGCATAATATAGAAGAATACGATATAGAAGAACATCCGTCGTCCAAATCTAATTTGTTAATAGACAACGAGGATGATGATATAATTAATAACAATATTGATTATTATGATGATAGCAGCAATATTGATTATTATGATAATTCTAGTGATATAAGTATGGTAATAAAGAGAGATAAGTATGGTGATATTTATGAATGGTATGAGGTATAACGGATCCTTTCTTAGAGGTTAAATATAATAGATGACTTCATTACCCTTGATAGGGAACATTCTGCTCTGCTTATCATTGATGTTCAATATGATTTTACTCTAATTGGTGCTACAGGTGAAGTACTAGGCACATTGCAGGCTGTACAATACATTCAGCACTTAGTCCATGTCTATATAGAGCAACGTTAGCCTTTTCTTCAGAAAGAGCATAGTTTTATAAGACTCTGTAAATGAGATTCTTGTTTGTTTCACAGTGTGTATATATATTGCTATCTATCTATCTTTTTCATTTATTTACA
>JAREAI010000173.1:0-5989 GCA_029240435.1 Nitrososphaeraceae archaeon
GAAGTGTATTGTCAGGAGAGAATAAGAATAATCAAAGTAATATCATTGATGTAAGAAAATATGAAAAACAAGGCTCTCTTGTGATCATAGATTCTGTAACAGCATATTTTCATTCGGACATAGATTTAATGTCGTATCTAGCAAGAATAGCAAAGCAGGCTCAATTCTCTGGTAAAAACGGAATATCTGTAATAGCTGATTTAGCCTCATTCTACTACAACGATCAAATTGATAAACTCATAGAGTATGAAATGTCACTACCAACAAAATATGATGATAATATGAAATTGAAAGGATTTTGTTTTTATCATCAGGTAGACTTTGATCGAAGGCTTACAGAACAACAAAAACAAACATTACTTGAACATCATGGCAAGAATCTAATGGTAGTTACTTAAAGCATTTGTAAGCAAGGTGTGTGAATAAAATATAATATTATTATTATCGTACATATTAAGAAAAGAACATTAGAAGACCTTTTTTCTTCTTTTCAACTATTCCCATACAATCAAAGTCATGTTTACAAAATAGAAGGGTTAGAATCTTTCATAATATCAAAGGAGATAATGCTGAATAATAAATAAATATTCATATAATTAGGAGTAGAATTTCTTTATTAAATTTAGTTGAACAGCCCACGTTTTTAGCTGTTTATGGCTAAACTAGTTATCCATGTTTGTTGCTTGTTTTAAGTTATAGAAATAGAAGAAATGATTTAATTTATAATCTTTAGAAGACTGAGAGAAAAAAGAGAATAGAGGGATTATTGTAGCATGCCAAACAATCTTGTAATTATAGGTCTTATACTAAACTTAATAGCATCATTGTTGATTGCATATGGAAGAATCTTTCGCAGTAAAAAAACAATAAAAAAAGAATCTAATACTGAAGGAGGACATAATCCAGAGGAAGAAAGACATAGACTTA
This sequence comes from Nitrososphaeraceae archaeon, assembly GCA_029240435.1. Classification (GTDB taxonomy): domain Archaea; phylum Thermoproteota; class Nitrososphaeria; order Nitrososphaerales; family Nitrososphaeraceae; genus JAJNBK01. The sequence goes on from JAREAI010000173.1 coordinate 928, forward strand.
AGGAAACACGCATAGCCCAGTTAGGAGTTGGTCTTATGGTTGTTGGATTTGCTGTTCAAATTATTGGCAATGTCTTTCAATAGCAACTTCAATCAATTCCATAAAAGGACCACTTTGAAGGTACAGTAGAGAGCATGTCAATGTGGGTTGTAAAATAGAGTCAAATCTGTCTTCTTACATTCCACCCAACCCATAAATTTTACTAGTCCTAGCTAAATGCATATAGTATTATATATTTAAGATTCTTGGGTACATAGAAAAAACAGCGGTAAGTGTAAGGCTTTAAATAATTTCTGCTTAATTTTGTAAAGCCATCTTCCATCGATCAATCTCATTATCGAATCCTTTCAGTTGCTCTTCAAACTGTTCTTCTGTTAGGCCATCAGGTCTTATGAATGTCCAAGTAGTAGTTGAGCCCTTCTGGTTTGGTATTATCCTAGTATAAACATGCCATTCAAGTCCACCACCAATAAATCGGTGGTCCAAGATTCCAAACTCACGAACTGATATCTGCTTCATCTTAGAGTTTCCTGCAACAATGTGTTCGAACATCCACCAGTCATCATCTCCTTTTGTTACTAATTTTATCGCCCCTCCAATTTCCATGTTCTTTATGTCCTCAAAAAAATCAAATACTTTGTTTACTCCTTTTTCCACTGTCATCACTTTAGTAATGACTTTTCTCAGATTGCTATTTTCATTTTCATTTGCCATATTTTCTTTCAAAAATTATATGAGAAGAGAAAGTACTTAAACCCCATTTCCCCCTTAAGGGGTAAATAGTACCAAGGTTAAAGAGATAATGTTTGTTACAAGAACTTAGTCAATTAGGCCTTACAGATGGAGAAGCAAGAGTATATCTTTCCTTATTGAAAATAGGTTCCTCTAAAGTCGGAGCCATAGTTAGGGATTCGCATGTTTCTTACTCTAAGATTTATGATGTTTTAGAAAGGCTTAGTATGAAGGGATTGGTAAGTCATGTTACAATTGGTAAGATAAAACATTTCAATGCTGTTGAACCATATAGATTACAAGATTATATACAGAGAAAAGAGGAGCAGTTGAATACACAAAAGGAAATAGTAGATCAGATAGTACCATCACTTATCAAAATAGCCAATAATAATAGAAGAAATAGTGCAGAGATATTTGTTGGTGATAGAGGCTTGAGAACTGCTTATGAGATTTTATTGAGTGATACTTCCAAACATGAAGTCTTGCGCTACTTTTATCCCTATGATGAATATCACCATGATATTGCAAGCCCATTTTATGCCAGATTATATCAATTTCAAAAATCAAGACAACTTGAAGAAAGAGGAATAAGTGTTATTGACTTTAAGAAAACAAACCATTACAAACAAATATCTTCTGAGTTTGGAGTAAAGCTTAGGTTTGTACGTTTTCCTCTTCCTGGAACAATGGATATATTCAAAGACAGATTGCTAATAATATCCTGGTCAACTAAGATAGGCATTTTGATATCATCAAAAGAGATATCTGATCACTTTAAGGAATATTTTGATAGTGTATGGAACATTGCTGAAAGGTAACAATGGGTATTGTTTTATTTTTAGATGAAATGAATTAGTTTGGAATCTCATTATTACTAACGAAAGCAAATAATTACTTGTCTTAATCCTATGAGTGGTAAAAATGAGTCAAACCTGGTTCACATTCCACCGAACCTGCGGATTAACTTCTATAGCTATTACTGCTGCTGCGGATAATTCTGCTTGATCTAATCCTACGTTATCAGTACCAGTCATTATTAACATTCCCAAACCTATCCAATCAAAGTAATACCTGCAGAATAGAAGAGTCAGAAATATATCATAATAATAAACGTGATATTGCTGATTGATTTAATAACAGCAGTGCCTAAGGTGGCCCATTAGTGACAGTAATAAGAAACGAAGAAAGGAAGATCCTACAAGATAGGTCTTCTTTAGGATACTAGAAACCTATTTTAGCACCAATATCAGCATCCATGAAGTGAAATATTGTAGTATCTGTCTGATGATGCTAGTCTATGTTAACTCTTCTTCAAACATTCAACTATTATAATCTAAGAATGTCATTAATACTCTATTAAATTCATCAGGATACTGATACATCAGCCCGTGTCCAGCATCTCTTATCTGAACAAGCCATGATGAAGGAATTCTTTCCACTAGCATTAATGAATTTAGTGCTGGAGTAAATGCATCATCTGTTCCAACTATAATCAAAGTAGGTTGGGTAATCCTTGAAAGAACATTATTGTTGCATGTACCAGTCCAGTTTGCTATTGCTTCTGATTGTTTTCCCATTATTTCAAAAGACACTGATTCTTTAGGAATTGGGAAGTAGTTTCGGTAATCTGGATTTGATTTGAACCAATCAGTTGGAAATAATAATGATATGAGTTTCTGTCCTAGTTCTTGAGGAGTAATCGAAGTATTGCTAAAGGTCTGTATTACCTCAGGACTTGGAGGCTCAGCTTCTTTGCCACCACAGCTTGAGGCATAGAGGATAAGACTACCAACTTTGTCTGGGCTTATCAATGCCAATTCCTGAGCAATGAATGAACCCATAGACCAGCCTAGAACATCTGCTTTATCTATTTTTAAAGCTTCCATCAGACCCACTGTATCGTTTGCAAACTGACTGATTGAAAATTCCTTTGTTCCTGCAGTTGATTCTCCTGCTCCTCGATTATCAAAAATAATTACTGTATGGTTTGATGATGATAGTTGCTCTAATAAAAGGGGATTCCACATATCCATCGTAGCACCGAGTCCAGTGATTAGAATAATTGGTTTAGCACTACTATCTTTACCCACTTGTTTGTATGCTATATCTATATCACCTACTGTGACTTTTTGAGAGGGCATATTATCTATAATAGCGGCTTGGGATTGGAAAGAAGAAGAAGAAGAAGTGTTATTGATATTTTGTCCTTGGCTATAAGCAGGTACAAAGGAGCTAAAACCATTATTGTTAACTAATATAATACAAGATAACATTATTGCAGGCAAAACCATTTGACTTTTGATTTTCAATTTTATTATACGATTTGATAACCTATATGTTATTTGAACTTGTTGCAATTAATGTAAATATAGTTCACTATTTGCAACATTGGTGGGTAATAAATTCGAGTCAATTCTGTCCTACATTCCACCAGGCCCGTTCTACCCTCCGTTCAAAGTAGTGTTTGAGCATTTGTCATAGCATATAGAGTTAGAAATTGCATAGAAATTAAATTTTTCTATCCAATTCATCTAACCAATAGCAATCTATAAGAATAAATCCAAGACAAACCTACTGATTACGTTCTTAACTGGGGCTAAAGCATTTTTAGACAACAAAGGAGCAGTAGAAAAAAGAAATGATGATCCAAGTTTGTGGATATGCAGCCCAGCATGCCAAAGCACCTCTCACTCCGTACTCTTTTGAAAGACGGGAACCTCGAGATCATGATGTCATGATAGACATTCAATACAGTGGTATTTGTCATACGGACATCCACCAAGTCAGTAATGGGTGGGGTGGATCAACCTTCCCTATGGTTCCAGGACACGAGATCGTAGGCACTGTCTCGCAAGTTGGGACAAAAGTGACTCGTTACAAAGTAGGTGACAGGGCGGCTGTGGGCAACTTCGTTGATTCTTGCAGGAAGTGTGGCCCTTGTCAAAAAGGCCTTGAGCAGTATTGTGTGGAGGGAGCGACATGGACTTATAATGCAGTCGAGAGGGATGGAAAAACTCAAACCCAAGGAGGTTATTCTAACAAAATCGTAGTCAATGAGAACTACGTCATTCGGATTCCTGACAACCTTTCTCTGGATCGTGCAGCACCACTTCTCTGCGCAGGTATCACACTGTATTCTCCTCTGATGCATTGGAAAGCCAGTCCTGGAAAGAAAGTTGCCATTATTGGTCTTGGTGGCCTGGGTCATATAGGAGTAAAAATCGCACACGCACTCGGTGCCGAAGTCACTGTGCTCAGCCACTCTCTTGAAAAACAAGAAGAAGGCAAGAGAATGGGAGCCGATAACTTCTATACTACATCAGATCCGAACACTTTCAAGAAGCTCAAAGGCTATTTCGACCTCATGATCAACACGGTTTCAGTCGTGCTTGATTCGAACAAGTACTTGAAGCTGCTTGCTCTCGACGGGACGATGGTATTGGTTGGGCTTCCAGAGAAGGAAATGTCAATTGGTGCCTTCTCATTAGCTAGTGCTCGTCGCAGTCTTGCAGGCTCGGCAATCGGTGGAATCAGAGAAACGCAGGAGATGCTTGATTTCTGCAGCAAGCATAGCATCGCCTGTGATATAGAACTTATCCCGATTCAGAAGGTAAATGAGGCTTATGAGAGAGTTGTGAAAAGCGACGTTCGATATAGGTTTGTTATAGATATTGCGAACTCACTGAAGTGCAAAGACTAATTGCTTAGTAGTCAGGTAAACTCCTCTCATAACCTTTGAATTGCCAATTCAAATCATCCTGACAATTTTTTAGGTTTCTAAAGCTGGGCTGTTCGAGTAGACATGTGTAAGGGGAGGATTTAAATCATCTTCCTTCCAATATAATTATATACTATTAATTAGTATACTATTGATAAGTATATGAAAAATGCAAAAGTACGATTTTCAAAATAATATAGGGTTTATTGTTAATAAGACAGCTAAGGCCTTCGTTAAGGCTTTGGATTCAGAATTGCGTGAGAAAGTAGGTGTTACTACCAACTCTTATTCCAATTATAGATAAAATGGAAAAGGATGAGTTGGTGGTAAGAAAGATAGATCCATATGATAGACGAAACAATAGAATTTATCGTACAGAAAGGGCAAATGAATTATGGAATGAGATGGTAAAATGTGCGGCAAAAGTAAGACAAGTTTCTCTAAAGGATATACCAGAAGAGAATATCAATATTACTAAAAATGTGCTAGAAAATGTATATCAAAACCTCAGAAATCAGTTTGATGTTGGGTGTAGTGCTAATAATAATTCTTTATCAGATTCAACAACTAGTGTTGTACACAATGCTAGCTCTATTTCAACTACTGCAA
>JAREAI010000174.1:0-5645 GCA_029240435.1 Nitrososphaeraceae archaeon
CGTTATTATTATTCATCTAGCTACTTCACCCGCTCATTTGTACGAATATAACCCCTTGCAGATTCATCGCTTAATTGTTCTATAGTTAAAGTTGATGGTGTTTCTTTCTTCCCTTTTTTCTCTACTTTAATCAATCCTCATTTTTGTAAAAGACGTTCTCTTTGTTCTACAGTAACAGATATGCAATTGCCCGTTGTTGGTCGAAAGCATACAAGTCCTAATTCATAAACTGCATCTTTCTCGTCTTCTGTAAACTGTCCATCATTCTTATCTTCGCTACCAATTACATCTACCCCATGACCTGTTGCTTTTGATGCTTCTTTTACTGTGAGGCTTGGACATCTAGTTTTGATATATTTTCTAAATGTTGTTAGATATGTTTTGTTAACATCATCATTATTATTATCATCATCACTCATTATTTGTTAACGCTCCTGATAATTGGTTTCTCATTCCTTTATAGATATCAGATGTCTTTTGATCCTCGTATGTTGAAAGCTTACATCTTTGATTCCTTCCCGCAGCTTCTAGCGTTTATATATATTCTCTTAAGAGTTAATATCTGCGCTATCTCTTCCTCTGCTAGCTAAAAGGAGTCAGTTTTTTGGTGCTACGTTGCTATTGCCACAACGTAAGAGCAAGATTCTACCTCTGTTTACGAAAAAGAGTTAGATTTAAGGTGCTACGTGGAGATTATATCCCCTCTTATTCCGTTATCTTCTTTCTCTTCTGCTACTTTTTGTTTTTGCTGTTTTAGCATTTTTATAATATATCTCTCTCATATTCTAACGCTGACAAGATGTTATTATATCCTTGTAGTCAACGATATAGGCCGGATTATGTCCTTGTTAGACCATCTGCTAAATTATAGAGTATACATGTGTCAAACTTTTAACTCGAATTTTTTGAAAGTTAAATCTCATTGGATAAGATGAAAAATATATCTAGCAAGAATAAATTCAAAATATTATTTCTAAAGTATATTGTTTTTATGTATAAAGAACATGACTATATTATGGAATTTGTTAATGTCGAAGACCCAGACGTAAAAAAACCAATAGTTATTGCTGCAATGCAGGATATGGGAAATGTAGGTACTATTGCGATTGAATTTATAAATAAAAGTTTAAAAAGTATACTGTTTCGCTATGTCTCTTCTTACTATCCAAATTATGTCTTGGATAAAGGCGGATACATTGACTTTGAGCAAGAAAGATGGGAGTATCGATATACTAAGGACACCATAATTTTTGGAGGGGGAGTAGGTCAACCACAGACAAATAAGGAACTATATGAATTATGCCAAGATGTTATTGATATTGCTAAAACTCATTCTGCTCAATTGATATACACGCTGGGCGCCTTCCATACAAGCAGAAAATTAGGTAAACAACCAAAGACCTTTGTTACAACGACTTCTCCAGAATTGACTGAACAAGTAAAGAAGCTACGCATAGAAACAACTCCTCAGTCATCGCTTATTACAGGTTTTAACGGTCTTATTCTTGGTTTTGCAAAATTGAATAACATACAAGGTATTGGACTCTATAGCGAAATAAATGATCCGCAAATACCACAATATCATTCGGCCAAGAGTGTCTTACAATTATTAGAAAGGTTGACTTATCACAAATTTGGAGGTTTTGAGGAGCTCGATATAATGGCCGAGGCAGTAGATGATGAAATACGGAAGAGAACAAAATCCGATCAGTCTTGGGACTAATCTTCGTATTTTACTTCTTTTGCTTTAGATATCTAGAGAGTTTCTATTGTTGTCATTCAAAAAAGCTACAACTGCATCATAAGGACAATTAAACCAGATTAGATCCGTCCATTACTATTATGATTATTGATATAAAGCAATCCCGGTTGCCATTTCTCGACTACTATCTTTAGTAATATACAATCCTCGATCCACCATAGAGCATCATTCTAGGTTTAACAATAGTTTCTTATATCAAGAATATCTGTTCCTTGAACTTTGCGTCGGCTGAAAAACAAGTTTTTATCTTTGATTATTCTTCTTCTTCACTTACAATTAATTCTCCTTGACATCAAACGACATAGTGAGGGAATAGCTTACATTTTTCGGTGTACTGGCTTATTACATACAGTATATCATATTTGATAAATTTAGTGCAAATTCCATTCCAAATAAAGCTCAAAGATAGATCTACAGTAACAAATCTTCTAGACAAAGAATTACTAAGTATGTAATAAAAAAGAGTAAGAAGAGAAGTGAAGAATAAGAAGAATAAGAAGAATAAGAAGAAAGAAAAGGCTCGCTCTATTCTTTGGAAATTCCAAGAGGAAGTGACTATTGTAGATATACAAATATAAAAGCAGAGAATAGAGAAAGCAAAAAAAGGTGAAAGATTATGAAGAGTGCGCGGCAATTCACTATCTGATGTGGTGATAGAAAAACTACTCAACTATTATGAGGCAAAGGAAAGAAAAACCTCAGAAAAAAGTAAAAATATAAAAACTAGCAGTATTTAGTGGATCTCAGAAACGAACTAGTTCATGAACTAGTTCATGAACGTGTTCATACTTTTTACCCCACCCTTTTTGAAGTGAAGTTATATTACTGACCGTTATCTAATTTAACCAATGTCCGAAAACGTTACCAACGAAGAGAACACAAAGCAGACAGTTGGTTTCAAAGTATCGCCACATATGAACACAACATACTCAAACAATACACACGGATTTTACAAATAAGAGATTGAAAAGCTTAATACAAAAGAACAAAAGAACACAGAAGACTCTTTACACAACCTTCAGTCGGTCTACTCATCAGTATTGCAACCTATACTTAGTTCAGTACCAATACAACAGCAACAGCAACAGCAACAGCATAACAACCTCAATCACAATCAGAGCAAGGGTGATTCACATGGCCAAAGAGAGAAGAAAAATGGGAATAGATGACGAAGACGGATGACAATGTCGATGGAGAGGAAACAGGCTAAGAAGAAGAAGAAAAGCGGAAGAGTATACGACGACGAAGAGAAAAAGATCCAAAAGTTAGAAAGATACAATAACAGACACGGCTGCAGACCAAAGATTAACTTACTTTTAGCTAGTTTTCATACATACCGTGAAGATCAGTGAATAAAAGAATTATAGTTATAAAGAACTAGAGAAATAGAGAGATAAAACCATGTAACTGATTTAAATAATAATATAGACGGGTAGAGAAACTATTACAGACTTCAATAGATGATTACAAAAATAATACACTACGCCTTATTCTTGCAACATATTAATATCGAGAAATTACCTATACTAATGCATTTAACGTTAGATAAGACTGGTTGGACAAATGTGATTTATTAAGAAGATTGGATTCTAACTTTAGCTGCTATTGTAGAAAATCATCATTAAAACCGCAATGCTCGCAAAGGTATCCCGCCTATGAATTTAGCCAAACTGAGAAAAAAATATGGAAGTGTATTATATGCTAAGCGTGAAAATGAAGTATCAGTCCTGATTTTTCAAGCAGCATGGAGGAATGAATAATTTGAGCTTGTAGATTAATATTTATAATTTTATAGAATGGCACAGAAGCAAAGTATTGGAGTTGAGCAGCCAAGGTTATAGTCAGCCAGATATATCCTAGATATCGCAGTTAAGTCATCATATACTGTTAGAAGAGACATTGTCTTAAAAGAACCGTCAGATCTTACATCAAAAATACATTGACAAGAAACTTTCCTTTTGAATATGATAATTGTATGTTGCATTAAACTCATCACAAAAGAAAGTATGGTGATTTCATCAGAGTGGATACACATAGAAGTATAAGAGAGAACAAAGTTCAGACATTGTTACTCGCAAAGAAGAATTCTATAATAAATAGTTAGAATTACAGACAAATGCATCCGTACTTGGTCATGCTATCAATACACAAGAGGTTTTATCTAAGCCAATATTCATAAAGTCTGGATAATATTTCAGTTAGTAAATTATTCACAATTGAAGATGTGAGAAGCATTTGAGAAGATGTTACAGGATCCAAAAGCTACTGTCCATATGAACGAGATTTTACTATTATAAAAGCAGATAGCAGTCTATGTGAGGCAGTTTTCATAGATGATTTGACTGCTAGCATTTATTAGCTAAATAATGCTATCAATCAAGTTATATTTACTCACTAATGCAACAGTAGTAGATAGTGCTAACAAGTTTGTGATAGATCAAGAAAGAACTTTATATTCAACTAATAATCATAGAAAATGATAAGAGAACTTGCAACAAAAAAATAGACCTCTTGGTGTTACGATAATAGCAATACTTACAATAATAGGCGGTATAGGATTTCTTGCAAGTGGAATTGCAGCAGTAGTAGCCGCTCCATTTCTGTCTGATATGGAGGGGTTGTCTGCAGGGATAGGTGCTGCACTTATGGCATTAGGTATTGCATATTTTGTTATGGCTTATGGTTTATGGAAAGGAAAAGGATGGGCTTGGACTATAACTGTAATACTATCATTTATTGGGATTGCATTAGGTGTTGCTTCTATTGCAATTGGTAATATTGGAGCAATATTTCATATTATCATCAACGCAATAGTTGTGTATTATCTTTATAGACCCCACGTTAAGGCGTTCTTTGGTAAACCGATGTCTTATTCTTCCTCTACTAGTGACTCTGCATCCAAGGGTTAATATCACAAGAATAAAGCCAATGCTATATGTCCACCCAGACTTGTAATCCTTTAATAAATTCAAGAAATAGTTAACAATACTGTTTTTTTTGGCACTGTTAGTCGTCGAAAGTAACATGACATCGAACAACAAGATTATAGTTTTGTGTTTTTTATTCAAAAGTGTTAAATCAAATATTTTACCTTTTGAAGCTATGGAAAGAGAGAATAATGAAATTAGCGATTGGCAAGGTTTAGTAAATAAGCCAGTTTATTCTAGCGATAAGCAGGAAGTAGGGATAGTTACTGCAATTCAACCCCAGCACATAGTCGTTTCATTTGGACCAATAACCACTGACAAATATCTTATCCCAAAATCATCAGTAAAAGTTGTTGAACGAGGTATAATATATTTAAACGAAAATACAAAATTTGTTGAAGACAATTACCAATTTGAATAATCTAAATGGTTAAAAGAAATGCTATCCATAATCGTTTAATATGGAGAAGACCTCAATTAACAATCAAAGCGAATCCTCAACATCGACGTCTACAACGCTGTCATCAAAGTTAAAGACAGCATATGAAACTTTTCTTCAAGAAGCAGCTACTCTTTTCCCAAAAGTAGACCAAAAGTTGCTTTTGAATATGCTCCAATTTGAAACCACCTATCAAGATTGGGAGGGAAGCGTAATGCTCAAGATAATATACCCAGCCAGCATATCAGATATAGATGCTAAGAAAGACTGGATATACAGAAAATATCAAAGGGTTTCAACCATAGAGGAGAATAGGACGCTCAGATTCAAAGCAATACGCATGTATATAGAAGAACTAGAGAAGGTGTTAAAAGAAGACCCGACTATAGAATACATCACAGGTTCTGCAACTATGACCCCTTCAGATGCTTATGCAACATAAGAAATTGATTCAGGAAAGAAGATAAGACTATAATTAGAGGATTTATACATGACTATCTAAGAGATTAGTTTAGGC
>JAREAI010000175.1:0-8860 GCA_029240435.1 Nitrososphaeraceae archaeon
AAGTCTATCACATTCTTTGCAGTTGTGAATATAGGATGATGAAAAACCGTATGCTTCTCCTACTACACATTTTGAAGCACATTTTATCTCAAGATACCATCTTAGCCATTGAAAGGACAATGGAAATGGTAGTTGGTGTAGACGTTCAGCCCACCTGGGTGAGATTTCATTTAGGGTTAACGGTTTTATCTTCTCTAAAGACAATTCATTTTGCATTAATATTAGATACTTTACATAATATTAGAGGATTATAGTTTATCTAATTGGTTAATTTTCTATTTTGTCTGATAAATAGTAAAAGTATTCATAATACAATATTATAATTATATATTAAAATGCCTGTTTGATCATATTTTTGTTGTAAATTTTCCAACGGATTTGCAATTGTGAATGCAGAATCTAGTGTTTATTGTCCTTTACAGTTAAATCTAATATTTAGAATGGAGATATATTAGTAGTAAATTTAACTATAATACATAATTAATGCTCGCCTTATTTTGAGTCATATTATTATTATCAAAAATTTCATCTAATGTAATATCAATAGGTTTTTTGCCCGTTAGTTTGAATCTTGTTGAATTTCCTTTAGTCCCAACAGATTTAATATAGCCTAACTTGCGAAATATGGCTAGAGCTATTTTGCCACGCTGCCTATTATTTCCACATGCCATCCTTTCTTTATCTTGAAGGTTTTGTAATATGAAAGTGTCATCCTTACTTTCCTTTGCTATTATAGTGGCGGCACGCCAAAGTTTAGAAATGTAAGAATCAGACTCGTTTAATGAGCCCATGTAGATAGTCTTATGACCGCGCATAGATTTAGTTATTAATTGCGCTGCAAAATCCATGTTGTCTGTCTTTTTCAAGTATATATTATAGATATTTTGCTTCCTAAATTGCCTATTTCCAGTATTGTTAAACCAATACATATATCCCTCAGGTTCTGGCATATACTCTTGTATTGGGACATTTTCATCATGCCCATTATCTCTTAATCTTGAATTTATTATTTCTTGCGCATCATCTAACTTGTCATAATTAACAACATATTTTTTTTGACGATTTGACTCTAATGACATAATTATGCCATCATCCATAAGAAGCCTTAAGGCAATGTCTAGATTTGCATCATAATGTCTTCCAACTTCCTTACGTATACTTTCTTCTAATAATGCATTATGAACACCTTCACCGATAAGTTGTTGTAATAACCATTTGCGCCACAGTGAAACAGAAGCCATTATTAATGTAAAAGCTATACTAAAAGTATTTAAACTTACGCCATAAGTGTCATAATTTGATTTTTATTTTTCTAACGCCAAATTTGGCGTAGGTTTAAATATTGCCAAAGCATAGAAGTCTACATGTCTGAAGTATCACTACCTAGGCAAGAAGTAGTATATAATAGAAACAGGCCATTAGAAAGTATATTCAAAAATAGTCCAGCTAGAGTTTTAGATTTCCTCATTCTGAATCAGAATTTTGATTATTCTGCATCTGAAATAAGTACCATAACTGGAATTCCTCTTAGAACTGTACAGAGAGTTATGCCTCATTTAGTTCAGAAGGAATTGGTTAAGGAAACAGGTAAAATAGGCAATACTAGAATGTATATTATTAATTCAAAATCAGAATTATCTGAATTACTAAGACAATATATACTGACTAGGATAAATATAGACATAGATAAGACGCGAAAACAACAAGATATACCAAATAAAAATAATAATAAGCGTTTAATGGTAGAACAAAGCGAGATTTCTGTCTCTAAATAATTTTATATCATTCTATATCTAGCTAACAAACTATCAAGATAATTTTTTAGAAGAAATTATGACTTTTAGATTTCTTTTTCTTTGTATTTCATCATATTTATCTGACTGCCGTTATCTAAACATACAATAGAATTGGTAATCAAGTCAGTAAAACCATACATCTTATTAGGTATGCTTTATTAGATGGTACCGATGCCATCATTTAACTCAATTTTATTCTTATATTGTAAGGCTCGCTACTAGTCTCATTTATTAGAGTATTGCTTGATGTGGTTTTATTGATCTTGACAATCATGAAACAAGTTACTTGCCTTATCAATTATTCATCTTTTGCATCACAATCCGCTTTTTTATAATATTTGATTAGTGATTGTGTAACAGATATAAAAATTGTATAGGAGACGTTAGAAATGTAGTCGATATTATATATATAATTTTATAAGATATCTTAAATCTAGCTAGTCAATGTTTAGCTGAAAGTCAAAGTACCTCATCAAGTCATCTTATTCACTATAAAATAATGATGCTGATAATCTGGCCATGGTGGCAAGTACAAACATACCAATAGAAAATAAAATAAAAAAGAGCACGATGACAAAGAGCAAACGTGGATATCTATGGGTCACTTTGACTCTATTTGTAATCACCATAACTGCGCATTGGATATTCGCATGGTCTGCATACTACCAAGATCAGGTAGAACATAACCAGCCAATTGATATTGGTAACTATCTAAATGCTACGCTTAGAGACACAATGGAAAATTGGCAGTCAGAGTTTTTGCAATTAATATGGCAGGTAGCAGGTCTATCTTTTCTATGGTATGTTGGCTCGCCACAATCTAAAGAGGGAAATGATAGACAAGAGGAGAAGCTTGATCTTATAATTCGCAAGATCGATCCAAGTAATGCAAAGAAACTACTCGAAGAGCTAGAGAAAAAGTATCCGAAGAAATAGACTTGCACAGATATTGGCATATGGTTATCATTAAAATTTAATACCTAAAAAAGTAGATATGCTTCTTACATCACTAATATGGTAACAATAGTGTAGTTGTGTGCTCATGACTTTTTAGAAGTCGAACTATTTGTATAGCATAAACTACAAGAATTTTCTATTTATTAGAGAGTCTGTCTTCTATTACTCTTATGTTTGATCCAAACTGTATTTTCTGCAACATTGCTGATGGCAAAATTAAGGCGAGAATTATCAGTCAAAATAATAAGGCCATAGCATTTCTAGATGCTATGCCATTATCCATAGGTCATACTCTAATTATTCCAAAAACACACTACAAAAAAGTTCAGGAAATGAGTAGAGACGACTCGTCTGCAGTTTTTGACCTGCTTTGGCAAGTGTCTTTCGCAGTAGAAAAGGCAGCAGAAGTCAATGCTTCAACTATAGCAGTTCATAATGGTACAGAAGCAGGACAGGAAGTGCCCCATGTCCATATCCATGTTATTCCTAGAAAAATCGATGATGGAGCAGGACCAGTTCATTCAATGTTTAAGAAAAGGCCAGTTTCTAATCCAGAAGAAATGGATTCGATACTCGACAGAATAAAAAGAATGCTTTAGTTTAATCAAATGTAATTCATTCAATTACTAAAAAATTTATTCCCAAATTAATACAAAGAACTCTAAGATACATCTATCTATAAAACAAGAATAAGAAAAAGAGTTAGAAAGGCAGTGTATTGTAGCCATTTAAAATATTCATTCACCTGGAGGACCGCCAGACGATGCAGTAGTTGCTGCTGAGAATTGACTTGCATGCGATTGGATGATCTCCTTTTTGAGCAGAATCATGTGCTACTACTCTACTACTACTACACCTTCACCAACAGAACCTTCTGGCTGATCAGTAACCTGATTTGATATAGCACCACCAAAGTTTTTGTGTGAGCCAGTTGATTCAACAATTTCTTTTGCTGAGTGAACATGCTGATTCGTCACGCATTGAGAACTTATTGCTGCAGATAGTTGCAATACCTACTATTGATACCATTTGAAAGAACTATTTAGTATATCAAAGACAGAACTGAATGTTTTGATGATTACTTTCCATTTGCTAAAAATATTAAGAATAAATGCAAACTAATACATGTTGTCAATTGGTTTAATCTTTTTGTTAATTATTATTATAATGAGGAGGTAAGCCTCTTAAGTTAACAGAGCCTTCTTTATCTATCAAACCCTTTAATGCAATATATGACCCTCAACAACGATCCCCCGCAACATACTTGAATGGAATCATATTGTATCCTAGGCACGGGGACTTTCGTATCCCCACCTGTCGTTACCCAACTGTTCTAATAATAAAACAATCTCCTCCTTCTCATACTGCTACTGCTTCATTCATATGATAAAAGATATTTATCAGCTCATATAATTTTGTTATAAAATGGAATTTTGATAATAGAGATATTTTTTTAATTACATAGTCTGGAATGTATATGCTAATAGTTACTCCATCGCTATTAATAGGAGAATTATACTCACTGGTGTATGTTATAGGAATGAAGAAATATCTCAGCAGAGCAGCTAAAAAAGTGCGCTACCATAGATTGTTTGTGTTAATACTTAGGTGAGAACTGCTAAAGCGTTTTATTAGACAGCAAAATAGAAATATTTGTACCGGTGCCTAATGGTTATAAAAAGAAAAGAAGCTTATCGTCTTCTTGCGACTATTGTATGGGTCTGCTCTACATACCATCTGACCTTATCCTTGAAGCTTGACCACCAATCCAAAAATGAATCACTGCTATCTGCTTCAAATATCAAGAATCCATTGTATTCTGTCCCCCAAGCATGATCGTATTCTCCTACAAGCTCAATACCTGAAGGCAAACTATTTTTTAGTTCTCGCCATTCATTATTAGCTTTCTGTGCCTCGTCTTTACTCATTGCTTTGAATCGGTAAAATACTAAGAATGTAGCTGCAACCATATAGTTTGTTTGAATTTGTAATATTAATAAGTTCTCCTACAATTTTAGTATTTTTTACAAAATCTTTTATTCTATTAATTTTTTTACTTAATGGAATTCCTATATCAATTTTGGAATTAATCCATGTGCTTTGCATATCCGTTTACATTAATTTGTATACTTCATCATATTGATAAATATGTGCACAATAATATTATTTACTCGATAACAGCAGCAACTCAAAAAAAGCAATAATAATAACAGCAATATTTAGAAGAGACTAATTAACAAAAATAACTGGAATTCTAGAACAGTAATACTATTTACCATCTTAAATATATGCGCATTATTATCAAATGAATGATCAAAATATCATATAATACTTCAACAAATGAAAGATGACAAAAGAACAAGTTAGAATCTTAATAATTGTCTTAAATGAAATGGCTAAATCCATCATCTGCTTCATTGTATTGAGCAATTCATTCATATGAGAATAATATTTCAAACTATCTTCAATATAGTATATTCAAATTTGCTTACATACAAACAACAATATATTTACTGTAATTGTCGCATAATAATCATTGTAAATTATTTGCCGGGATATGTATATTACTTGCAATTTATCAGTTTTTAAATTCGACAATTTTTTTCTAATAAGATTTAATTTTTAGTTAATTAGTTGTGTAATTAACAATGCCCATTCTACCAATTGACTCAGGACGTTATGGAAGTAAAGAAATCAAGAAAATATTTGAGGAAGAACAACATCTACAATACCAACTAGATTTTGAAGCTGCAGTATCAGCAGCCCAGGCTCATATTAAAATGATTCCAGAAAATGCTTCTGACGATATCACAAAAAAGGCAAAATCTGGAAAAATTACTATTGAGAAAGTTAAGGAATTAGAAGCAGTTACAGAACATGATACTGCTGCAATAGTAGAGGCTTTAAGTGAACAATGTTCAGAAAAATCAAGACCTTGGATCCATTATGGATTAACAAGTAACGATGTTTTAGATACGACTATCTCAATGCAAATGAGAGACGCATTTTCTATTCTTGAATCTAAAATTCTAGATATAGCAACTGCTCTGACTGACAAGGCATTAAAATTCCGTACTCTTCCTGCAGTTGGCAGAACACATGGACAGCATGCAAGTATAATTGCATTTGGTCTAAAGTTTGCAGTATGGGCTGCTGAAATGGCAAAACATATAGAAAGAATTGAAGAAGGTAAAAAACGATTCCTACTTTGCAAAACCCTTGGTGTTGTTGGAACAGGCTCTTTAATGGGAAATAGGGCGTTGGACGTACAGAGAAGAGTAGCTATGGATTTGAGACTTTATGCTGTTGAAGCTGCTACACAAGTTATTTCTCGAGAACGACATGCAGAGATGCAATTTTTGATTACTCTTGTTGCTTGCACGCTTGACAAGATTGCAATTGAAATTAGAAATTTACAGCGAACAGAGATAGGTGAAGTTGCAGAACCTTTCAGAAGAGGACAGATTGGAAGTAGTGCAGTTCCAGTCAAACGTAATCCAATTAAGAGTGAAAGAGTTTCTTCGCTTGCAAAGATTCTACGATCGTTAGTTAATGTTGCAATGGAGAACATTGGCTTATGGCATGAGAGAGATCTGTCAAATTCAGCAAATGAACGATTTACGCTTCCAATGGCTGTAATTCTCTTAGATGAAATGTTAAATTCTATGAAGAGTATTATCATAGATCTTAACGTAAATACAAAGAGAATTACCTCTAACCTCAATATTACAAAGGGTCAAATCTATGCAGAATTTGTTCTTGAGGCATTGATAAAGAAAGGAGTTCCCAGATTTGAAGCATATCGTAATATTCAAAGGGTAGCATTTGCAGCATTGGAGAGAGAGGAAGATTTCTTTGATGCTCTGAGAAAAGATTCGAATCTCTCAAAGAATCTTACTCCCCTAGAATTAAAAGGCATATTTAATGCAAAAAATCATCTGTCAGCATCATCAAAAATTATAGAGAATGTCGTGAGAAAGGTAAAGGCCACAAATAAGAAATATCATAATAATCAATTACACTAGATAAATTTGATGTTTTATTTTAATTTATAGTCGAAGGTTAGATATTTGATAATTTTTCTTGCTCTTTTTTGTATATTATTACTATTCGGATATTATTTATTAGTCCTTTTGAAATTTTTGTGAATTAATGAGCTGTATTGAAGAGCCTTTTTTGGTTTCATTGCAGATTCTCTTGGAATACCTATTGAAAGAGCTAATTTTCTCAGAATATGTTTTCGTATGAAATCATTAGGACCAGTGATCTTCTGTTCAATGGGTATATCTTTAGCAAAATCAATGAATTTTTGTGAGAAAAATGGTTGTTTTGTAAGCACCCCAAATTCTGTTGTTATCTTGTCTATCTCTTTTAGGAGCACACGTTCATTAGCGATTCTTTCATTCATTAAGTCTATTATCCTTGTTATTCCCTCGTCATAGATTAGTCTGAATTTATTATAACCACAGAATAATTCATCACAACCATTTGCAGTTAAAATTGATCGAAGATTATTCTGATTGGCCATTCTCGCAATATAGAAATATGCTATACAATTTTCAATATGGGAAACGTTCCTGCACGCTATTTTTTGTTGGACATATAGTAAATCTTTCTGGAACTGTTCTGGCTGTAATACTGATATCTTATGAGGCAAATCTAATTTTAGAGCAATCTGTTTAGAAAATTCTATATCTTGAGAGAGTTGAAACCCTATAGTCAGCAATGTAACCTTCATTCCAATGTCTTTGCATACTTTTGCAAGTAAAGAACTATCAATTCCTCCTGAAAAAGCTACTGCTAAAGAAGAAGAAGAAGAGTTTTTGTTTATCGTATCTAATACTGCTTCAAAGAGTGCTTTTTTTAGATCATTAAGCAATTATATTTTGTACTCCTAATTTGTCAGTTAGTCAAATAGCTTGGTCATATACTATTGCTTAGTCGTAAAAGGAAAATATATAAGATATAATCTTTAGTATATGATGCTAATCTTTTTTATTGTTAGGTCGGCTTCTTCATTATGCAATTATTGATGCAAAAATATTCTTCTAATTTCGGAAGAAAATATACATATATCGTATCATTTATTGTGCGTACTAGATATCCGCAATTTAGTTTTTTGTATTAATAAACCAACCCAGCAGCTTTGGTAACCTCAGAAACATTCTGATATTGTTTATCTTCCATATTCTGAAGTTTTGACAATATATCTTTACTTTCATGATTATCCGCAGAAGCAGATTGTCGTTGTTGTACATATTGAATTATCTTATTCTTGTCTGCTGGAAATTGCATATCTTTAAGGATTTGACCAATAGATCCAGCTTTTGCATAATCTTCTACATTTACTTCCTTTCTCTGACCTTCTACTCCTCCCTGTTCACTTACCATTTTCTGTGTTTCTTGATTTTTATCTTCTGACATTAGATAATACTATCTCCAAATACCTTTTTAATGTTATAAACAATTTTATGATTTAACTCAAAGCAGGTAGAAATAAAGCAAAGAATGAAGCCTGCGGTAATATACTATAACAGTTAAAGACTCAATCGACGGCAAATAGCAAGGGTTCAAGAACTTCTTCCTATAAATATCAGAATAAAACACTCTACCGATTAGGGAATATTATAACCAAATTCTTAGGACAAGTATCATAGAAAAACTATAATTTTTCTTATTAAGGTGGTAGTTCATAGTAGAGGGAAACATATGTTGCTTGTGGAGAAACTAAAAAGGAATAGTACCATAAAATATCTAGAATTTCTGAAGTTTTCTTGTATTCTTTGTATGATAATATAAGGAGGAGTATATAATGGCTTGCGGATCATCAGTAGATGAATTTGGTGTAAAACATTAAATATATATATGATATGCACCTGATCTCTTTGTTTGCTTGGGAATCCAACAATAGAGCCAATTGAAAATAATATGAAAAGATTAAACATCAAGTGCAACTAGATTAAAAATAAGGATCCATCCTGCAGACTAATGATGGTTGGTTACCCAATGGGTATAAAGAAAATAATGATAAAAGAAGAGTAAATATTAAGATACTGATGTTCTTTAGTTATTTGTTTGCTCCTGCTGCACCTTGTTCATATTCGCTA
>JAREAI010000021.1:0-16545 GCA_029240435.1 Nitrososphaeraceae archaeon
CTTAATTCTTTATGTATAAAATCAAGTCGTGCCTTAATTTCCTCGCTTGACTTGTATTTACCATTTTCAATAAGTTTTGCTCTACCAGATGGAGAATAGTATGTGTGACGTAGCTCTTCCCATGTCTTTATCAGTTTGCTTACTGCAAAGCGTGTTCTTAGTTGCTCTTCTTTTGGAAGATTCTTGTCAATTTCCTCTTTTATTGCAACCTCGTCTTTGATAAACTCTCTAACCATTGGATTACTTAGTAATGTATTAACAAGGACATTAGGTTCAGTAGGATTTTCCATTAGGGAATCATAATGGTAGACAGCCCCAATAGACAGTGTGTCCCTGTTGGTATAAACAAATCCGCCGCCTATATGATTCATTGTAATATCGCCAGCAAAAAGATGTGCAACTCCTTCATTTGGGCCTATTTGGAATCTTTGCTCAATAATTTCCTCGGGTAGTTTGACTACAACCTTTACGCCTTGATACAATTCATCAGGACTGAATTTGTGTCTGATGCCAGTTAATTCTGCAATTTCTGAATTAACACCATCTGCTGCAATAATTGCCTTTACCTCAAATTCCTCAAGTTCATTAGTTTTAATTATCACTCTATCGTTATGTTGTTGTTGTTGTTGCCAAGAAAGCGACTGGACATGAACTCCAGAAATAATGCCGCCTCCTTGTTTTTCAGCACTTTCTTCTGCTTCTTTTGCAAACCAAGAATTTAATTTATTTAAAAGAACAGAGTAACCAAAATTTGCCTGATATTCATGAGCACGTGTCAAATCAATAGAAAATACCTTATCTTTTGAAGTAGCATGAAGAATATACTTCGTAATTAATCTTTCAATCGGAGCTTCTGAAAGAAAATCTTTGCCGTAAACATCTTCAACATTGTAGACCTTACCATTCTTTAGTTTCTTTGAATAGAGAATTCCACCGGATATATTCTTTGAGCCGACTGTCTTTCCAGCCTCTATCAGTACAGCCTGTTTTCCGAGATTTGATAACTGCCTAAGAGCGGCTAATCCAGCTGAACCTCCACCTACTATAGCAACATCAAAATGCTCCATATTTTACTTTCTAACCTCCATTAGTATTTTTTGTTCTCTTAATTCTTTTATTATCTTTGGAATTATATCTTCTATTCTGCCTTTAATAAAAACGTCGCATTCCTCTTTTATTGGTGAATTTTCGTCAGGATTGATAGCAATGACAAATTCAGATTCTTTCATTCCCATAATATGTTGCATAGCCCCGCTGATACCTGCAGCAATATAAAGCAGTGGCGCGACTTTCCGACCACTTGTCCCGATTACCCTGTCAGGAATAATATAACGGGAGTTGATCGATTCACTTAGTGTATATGGTTTTTTCGAAACTGGTAATGATATCCCAATCTCTGCATCTAACTCCTTTGCCAGTTCTTCAATTAATTTGATATTTTCTTCTGGAGAATCTTTGATTCCTCGTCCAAGACTAATGATTGCTTTGCAGTTATCAAAGTCAACAGCACTTTTTATTATCTTGCGATTGAGTATTCTTACTTTGAGATCATTTTCCTCTAATATTGGTGCATAATCTACAACTATTCCGCTTCTTGAAGTATCTTGTTTAAGTGGTTGGAATACACCTGGAATAATGCTGCATGCTTGAGGATGGTAATCTCTCTCTATCGATGGATTTCTATTATCAAGACACAAAATAGTAGTCCACAGAAAACCTGAAAAATCAGGTCTATACATCTCAAGTGTCTTATTATATTTGATAGGCTGGCCTTTGGTCTTGTGCTCATGCCTAATTTCCAGATCTTCAATTACAAGTTTGTTAATATCTGAGGCAAGACCAGATTCTAGTTCTGCCAATACCGTTGAGGATAGATGTCTGCCTATATTATCAGCAGCAAAAAACATATATCTAGGTTTCCTGAACTTTTCAGCATCATAGTCTAAAGAGAACTTGGCTACACAGTTTTTATCTTTTGCAATCTGGCTGATTACTTTTGTATGAACCAGATTTCTAAAATACTCTAATTCTGGACTTTCTGCGTATATTACTGCGTCGGCACCATAAAGTATTAATTCATCACACAATTTTCTGACATTATTTCCTAATACTACAGCTACAACTTTTTCCTGGGAAGAATACTTTTTGTTAAAATCATCCATAAGTCTTCTTGCTTCACCAAGCATCTCTAAACTAACAGGGATTATCTTGCCTTCTTCATGTTCAATTACTACATAAAGATGTTGGTAGTAGTTACCTTCATTGCTAGACGTCGTTGTAGGAGTATTTATCATCTAATTATCATCCCTCCAAGAACTTCATGTATCCTTGTGACAACCTTGCGTATTTGTTCGGAATCTGAACCATCTACAATTTCTGCTTTTCTACTTGCTTTTGCCTTGGGAATCTTTTCTACTTTGTATACAATCGTAGGGGAGCCGGGAAGACCCACGAACTTCAAATCAACTCCTAGTTGCTGAGCATTGAAAATCTTTAGATACCTCTTGTAATCCTGAGCTCGATTTATTGCCTCTTTCTTGTACTTTACAAATGCCAATCTTTGTGAAATGGTTCTAAAGAAAGACTTGTATGATGGATCAATTGTAATAAATACAGGTAATTGAGCTTCTACTTCTTCGAGAATGTCGTAAAAACCTTGCAAGGTTATCAAACGTTTTGCTCTAACGAGTCTTCTTTCAATATCAACATCATAATCGATTATGTTGCCTAGAAAAGTATAGCCAAGCTTCCAGGCCGTCTGCGGACCAGTCTGGCCAGTCTCGCCGTCTGATGCCCTATGTCCTGAAAATACTATATCTATCTTTTTGCCATTTTCCATTTTACTAATGCCAGTTTTCAGAACTTCAGCGGTGGCAAGCGTATCTGCACCTGCAAATATTCTATCACTATAAAGATGTAATTCATCTGCATCACATATTGCTTGCGCCTGTTGCAAAGCAAAATCAGCGATAGGAGGACCCATTGTTCCGACAGAAACACGAGCATCATACTTCACCTTAGCATAAAATGCTGCACTTGATGCAACAGCGCTATGAGGACCAAGTATGCTCTTTGTTTCTGCTCTATTTAGAGTTCCGTCTGCATTGTAACTAACGTTGCCCTCTGAAAAATCAGGCTCAAGTTTTACAATGACAGCAGTATTTAGTGAATTGTCCATGATACCTGCTTTGTCCATCTATTGCCTTTAAATGGGTTTTGGAAGAAGCTATATGTTAGAGTGTGAATGGGCCAATTGATAAATCCCATAGCAACCTTTTTCATTGAATTCGAAAGATATTGTGGTTTAAATGGTCTATTTATAGCTATTGAGGTTAAAGCAAGAGTTTGAGAAATAAGATGACCAGAAACTGCGGCAGCAGCAATTACAAGTTTTGTGATTGAGGCATAGCAAGAGTTTGTTCATAATAAACAGATCGTAATTGTTCATAAGCCCATCTTATCTTTCTATAGAACTCAGGCATCTTTGGAGAAAGCATGGTATAAGCAAGATAAAAGTCCTCAGCCTCTCTCATATACCGCTTCATCTTGTCATAGACTACCTTATTATTCAATCCTGCTTTGCTGATAAGAAATCTCATATTGTTAAGTCTGTCTGCAAGCTTGATAGTCTTTACGTCATATTCTGCCATCATGAGAATATCACAATACTCTTGAAACCTGTGTAATTGACGTTCCTCATCATTTCTACCGCGATAATTTTCAAGAGGACGGATTTTCAATTCAGTTGCAATCTCATATACTCTATTTCCGAATCGGTATCTAAGGTCAGCCTCAAAACCATATGCCTTTGTTTTATACCAATCTAAAATTCTGTCATTATCTTCTAATACATCATGCAAAATTGCAGAAGCAACTTCAACACTAGTAATATTGCGGTTAGCCGATCTGTAATGTTTTACAACATCTATTGCGACTGGCCATGTGTGTGTTTCTAAGAAAATTGAAAAACCATCTTCTCTTTTTACTCCTTCATGAACCTCTTCTGCGACATTGATCGCGCTCTCAATAAAATTATCAACACGTAGAGTGGCTTCATTTTCTAAAAAAAATAAAAATTCCTCCTTGCTTGCTGTATAAGCAGAGTTATCTTCCATGAGATATAAAGTCAATAGTTAAACAAAAGCCTTGCTATTATATCTACTGAAATCTCATAAATATTATATCTTAAACATGTATATCTTGTAATTTGGCCTTTTTATGTCATTGGTGACTGTTAAAACTAAGAATTGGAGAATATATTACATATTAATATTGATCTTACTATAACAATATATTCTCGTTTTGATGATTAATTCTTCCATTGCTAGCCTCTAGCTCGAAAGGACGGTTTATTCTATCAGAAAATGCATTTTCACCTAAAGGTGACCAGCCCGAAGCTATTGAAAAATTAGTGAGAGGAATATTGGAAAAAAATGATGAAGGCAGACGACGCCAGACTTTAGTGGGAGTTACGGGCAGTGGAAAAACATTTACAATAGCAAATGTTATCGCGAAAACAAACAAAAATACTCTTGTAATTTCCCATAATAAAACACTGGCTGCACAATTATATGCAGAATTCAAAGAATTTTTTCCAAATAATAATGTAGGATACTTTGTCAGTTTTTATGACTATTATCAACCTGAAAGTTACCTTCCACAGACGGATACCTATATCGAAAAGGATACAGAGGTTAATGAAAAAATTGAAAAAATGAGATTGGAAGCAACTGCAATGTTAATGTCAGGTGATCCAACGATAATCGTATCTACAGTATCCTGCATATACTCTCTTGGCTCACCCACCGAATGGGAAGAAAGTGCCACTACGATAAGCAAAGGTATGACAGTAAACAGAAAAGAGTTAATTCATAATCTGATCGAAGCACGTTATGAACGAAATGATGTTTCTTTGGTGCCAGGAAACTTCAGAGTGAAGGGTGACACTATAGATATTATTCCAGGCTATTCAGATGATATAATTCGTATTTCACTTTTCGGAGATGAAATCGAAAAGATTAGCATTCATGATCATACAACTATGAAGAAGATCAGAGATGCCAATTCTGTAAAAATCTTTCCAGCTAAGCATTATATTGTCGACGATAATTCGAGATTAGGCGCTATCGAATCAATAAAGCGCGAATTGGCAAATTGGCTTCCCAATTTACCAGGTGAGCTTGAAAAGCAAAGACTTGCTTCACGTACAAAATACGATTTAGAGATGATAGAGGAATTGGGCTATTGTTCTGGAATTGAGAATTATTCTCGTCATTTAGATGGTAGGGCTCCAGGACAACCCCCCTATTGTTTGCTAGACTTTTTTGGCCATAATTTTCTACTGGTGATAGACGAATCACATGTTACATTACCTCAACTTCATGGCATGTATAACGGAGATTATACACGGAAGAGAATGCTAGTTGATTACGGGTTTAGACTGCCAAGTGCTTTTGATAATCGTCCTCTAAAGTTTGAAGAGTTCGAGAAGTATTTGAGTAATAATGTAATTTTTGTATCTGCAACACCGGCTAGCTATGAATTAAAGTCAAGCTGGCAAATTGTAGAACAACTGGTCAGACCAACTGGATTAGTCGATCCGAAAGTAGAGATCAGACCTACAAAAAATCAGATAGAAGATTTGATTAAAGAAATTACTGACAGAGCAAATAAGGATCAGAGAACGCTTGTCACTACTCTAACAAAGAGAATGGCAGAAGACCTTGCAGAATTTCTAGCAAAGAACGACATAAGAGTACGTTATTTGCACTCTGAAATTGAAGGATTAGAAAGAACAGAGTTGATACGCCAATTACGATTGGGCGAATTTGATGTTTTAGTGGGCATTAACCTACTTAGAGAAGGGTTAGACATTCCGGAAGTGTCTCTTGTTGCTATATTGGATGCTGACAAAGAAGGATTCTTACGCAACAATACAAGTCTAATACAGACTTTTGGTCGTGCTGCAAGAAATGTCGATGGTATGGTTATTATGTATGCAGATAATATTACTGATTCAATAAAAAGTGCGCTAGCAGAAACAGAGCGAAGGCGTAAGAAACAGATCCAGTATAACGAAAAGTACAAGATAACACCCAAATCAGTTGTCAAAGCCATTCCAGATAAAGCAACAACAAAATCAGACATAGACTTCAAGACACTTACAAAATCTATCGCTCGATCAGACCTGCTAAAACTTGCAATAGAGACAGAAGCAACCATGAAAAAATTTGCTGAGGAATTAGATTTTGAAAAAGCTATTGAATTTAGGGAAAAACTGACAAAGATAAAGAATTTGTTAGAAGAACGAACACATGTAGAGGTTTTATGAATATGCATGATAAAATAGTTATAAAAGGTGCAAGACAGCACAACCTAAAAAATATCAATCTAGAAATTCCAAAAAACAAACTCATTGTAATTACAGGGTTATCAGGCTCAGGAAAATCTACACTTGCATTTGATACTATTTACGCAGAAGGACAAAGGCGCTATGTAGAGTCATTATCAGCATATGCAAGACAATTTTTGGAGTTAATGGACAAACCAGATGTTGATTCTATAGATGGTTTATCTCCAGCAATATCAATACAACAGAAGACTACCAGCAAGAATCCACGTTCTACGGTCGGAACCGTAACAGAGATCTATGATTATCTACGATTACTATATGCCAGAATAGGAATACCTAATTGTCCTGAATGCAATAGAACAATTACAAGTCAATCTTCAGATTCTATTACAGAATCGATATGGAAATCAGCTCAAAAGAAGAAGAATGGCTCAATTATGATTCTTGCCCCAATCATTTCAGCAAAGAAAGGTACGTACGAAAAATTATTTAATGAATTAAAACAAGAGGGCTTTTCCAGGATTCGATTAGATGGTGCGATAACCAATCTCGAAGATGATGAAGAACAAGAACAAGAACAAAAATCAAAATATCCTAGACTAGACAGACAAAAAAAACATACTATTGAAGTCATCGTTGACAGATTAAAGGTCATGACTGAGGAAAAAAGCAGATTATTTGAATCCGTCCAATCCGCCCTTAAGATAGGAAATGGTATTGTGATTGCCTCGATAGACGGTGAAGATACATTATACTCCCAACGCAACGCATGCCCGTATTGCGGTATCAGTCTAGGAGATTTAGAACCACGCTCATTTTCATTTAATTCTCCTTTCGGTGCATGCAGAGACTGCAACGGGCTTGGGATAAAAATCGAATTCGACCCTGAACTAATTATTCCAGACAAGTCAAAAAGCATATTGGAGGGAGCTGTGAAACCTTGGTCTGGCTACTTCGCTACATTCCGCTCTGAAATGCTCAGAGACGTAGGCAAACATTTTGGATTTAATCTTTATACGCCTATCTCAAAGATGACAGAAGAGCAGATCAGAGTCATTTTATATGGAACAGATGATAAGATTCATTATAAATATGAAGGAAAATATTCATCTAGCAGATGGGAATATAGAGGATCCTTTGAAGGCGTAATTCCAAACTTGGAGCGCGCATATAAGCAAACTGAATCAGAATCAAAGCGTGACGAGATCATGCAGTTTATGCGCGAGCGTACCTGTGATAGTTGTCTAGGTAGGAGATTGCGTAGAGAAGCACTTTCAGTCAAGATACAGGAAAAGTCGATAATGGACATATGCGATCTTTCCATTGATAATTGTTATCGATTTTTTAGAACCATACAACTTTCAGAAACTGAAAGATATATTGCAAGAACAATACTAAAAGAGATTATTTCAAGGCTTGAATTCTTGAATAATGTTGGATTAAACTATTTGTCATTGAATAGGGTTACGGCCACACTTTCTGGTGGAGAATCACAGAGAATCAGATTAGCAACCCAGGTCGGTTCGAACTTAACTGGAGTTTTATATGTCCTTGATGAACCTACTATAGGTCTGCATCAGAGAGACAATGCTAAATTGATTGATACTTTAAAAAAATTACGTGATCTTGACAATACGCTGCTTGTAGTTGAACACGATGAAGAAGTAATCCGTAATGCTGACTGGATCATTGATATTGGGCCTGGTGCTGGCATGCGCGGCGGAGAAATTACTGCTTATGGTCTATTAGAAAACATTTTAGATAATAAGAATTCTGTTACAGGAGCTTTCCTGAGAGGTGACCTACTTGTATCCTATCCTAAGCAAGAGAGGAAAATACCAGAACGGTGGCTAACTATTTATGGAGCGCAGGAAAATAATCTGAAATCAATTGATGTACAATTTCCTATTGGTTGCATGACAGTCGTGACAGGAGTTTCTGGCTCTGGCAAATCAACATTAGTAAATGATATATTATTTAAAGCGCTCGCGGCTCATATTTACAACAGTAAAGAAAAGCCTGGTAAACACAGAAATTTATCGGGCTTGGAATATGTAGATAAAGTCATAGGAATCGATCAATCACCAATTGGTCGTACTCCAAGATCAAATGCTGCTACTTATGTTAACGCTTTTACGCCAATTAGAGAACTATTTGCAAAGACTTCGCAAGCAAAAGAAATGGGATATAAATCTGGAAGATTTTCATTTAATGTTTCACATGGAAGATGCGAAGCATGTCAAGGTGGTGGCGTCAGAAAAATCGAAATGCAATTTTTACCTGATGTATATGTTACATGTGATGAATGCAAAGGAAAACGGTATAATTCTGAAACGCTCTCTGTAAAGTACAAGGAAAAGACAATTTCAGACATACTAAATATGACAGTTGACGAAGCATCAGAATTCTTTGAAAATATCTCAATTATTGAAAGAAAGCTCCGAACTCTGAAGGATGTAGGACTTGGATACATACGACTCGGCCAACCTGCTACTACATTGTCTGGCGGTGAAGCACAGAGAATTAAACTTGCTGCAGAGCTCTCGAAAAGAGATACCGGTAAAACAGTATACATTCTAGATGAGCCAACAACAGGGCTTCATTTTGCAGATGTTAGCAAATTGTTGCATGTTTTAAAAAGACTAGAAGATCTTGGCAATACTATAATAGTTATTGAACATAATCTAGATGTCATCATAAGCGCTGATTGGATTATAGACCTTGGCCCGGAAGGCGGAGAAGGTGGTGGCAAGATAGTTGCTACGGGACCACCTCATGAAGTTGCAGAAAATAAAGAAAGCCATACTGGAAAATATCTAAAATCCAAGTTAGCAATTGATCAAATCATTCAGAGGGGTGCATCATAATCACATCATCATCATCGCCTCCTACACTAGACATCTCTTCTATCATAGGAAAGCAAATCCCTCAGGATCCTGGTGTGTATTTGATGAAAAATAAAGAAGGGAAAATAATTTACATTGGAAAAGCGAAAAATATACGTAAGCGACTTAAATCTTATTTTTCACTTTCAAAAAATAATAATACTAATAACAACAACTGGAAAACCTCTCGTCTTATAAGTAATATTGCAGATATTGAATTTGTACTAACTGATAATGAGATCGAAGCATTCTTGCTGGAATCTAATTTAATTAAAAGGTTTAGACCACTATTTAATATTGAACTAAAGGATCAACAACGTTATACATATCTAAAAATCACGGATGAAGTTTTTCCCCGCCTGCTTGTGGCAAGACGTAATAGAAATGGAGAATTTCATGGACCAAAGGGCAAAATATATGGTCCTTTCGTAAGAGGTAGTTCAAAGTTTCTTACTGTGGGGCTTTTAAGAAAGTTATTCAAGATTAGAATCTGTGACAAACTGCCGAAGAAACCATGTTTAGAATATTTCATTAAGAATTGTGATGCACCTTGTATTAATGATATGGCTAGAACAGAATATATAAGAAATGTTATTGCCTTACAGAGAATATTAGAAGGAAAAAGCAGTATTGATAATTTTATAAACGAAATGGAATATAAGATGAAGCAAGCATCAGAGCTTCAACAGTATGAAAAGGCAATGGAAATTCGTGATACACTGCATAGATTGAACAATTTACGTGTAAAACAGAAAATGGAAAAAGCCGTAAATGGCAATTCTGACGAAGAATATATTGGAATAGTGAA
Source organism: Nitrososphaeraceae archaeon (assembly GCA_029240435.1). Taxonomy (GTDB): domain Archaea; phylum Thermoproteota; class Nitrososphaeria; order Nitrososphaerales; family Nitrososphaeraceae; genus JAJNBK01. Next base: position 10,046 of record JAREAI010000021.1, read on the forward strand.
GGAGGAGGAAAAAGGTATTGCAAATATAATGACTTTACGGAGAACTCGCGGCGTTATCAGTGATCGGAAACGATTTGAATTTGAATTGGTTGGAGACAATTCCCTTTCTACCTTCATATCACAGTATTATTCAACAGTCCCAGTAATTCCGAGATATATATATGTGAACGAAGAACCCGAGTCAAAGCAATCTTTAGAAGAGTTATTGGAAAAACTCGCTGAGCGTAAGGTGAGTATTATTCAGATTTCCTCTCAATTCCCGATGAAAGAAAAAAGGCAGTTAATGGAACTAGTTCTACGCAATATTAATCTTTACGCTGGAAATAACTATGATCCCTCTATAGTAGAACTAAAGAAAATTCTTCAATTACCGACTATGCCATATGTAATAGATTGCTTTGATATATCAAATTTCGGAACTACATTTGCTGTTGGATCCTGTACTAGGTTCATTAATGGTCATCCAAATAAAGCCGGTTATAGAAAATTCAGAATTAAGACAAAGCTATTTACCCAAAACGACTTTGCAATGATTGAAGAAATTGTAACGCGTAGATACTCACATCCTGACGAAAAGATTAATAGCAAATATCAAATGCCAGACTTGATAGTAATTGACGGAGGAAAAGGACAGTTACATTCTGCGATTAATGGTCTTCATAAATTAGGAATAGATATTCCCTGTATATCCCTTGCAAAAGAAAATGAAGAAATCTATACTCCTTATTCATCTGAGCCCATAATTCTTTCAAGGAATAGCCCTGCACTTAAGATGCTTCAGCACATTAGAAATGAAGCCCACAGATTTGGCTTAGCATATAATGTTAACCTGAGAAAATTGAGTTCTAGTAATTAGATAGATAGATAGAGAGTCAGAAGAATAACCATATACCATTATGACCGCATAGAGAAAGAGAAAGAGAGAGAAAACAATAACAACAGTTTTTCTACTTTCTTTTTTTTAACAATTTCTTTTGATATGAGCTGAATCAATCTATTGTAGTCTATTAGATCTGGAATGACGTAACTTAGAGAAGAAAGAAAGAAATAAAGAAATGAATAAAGAAGACCACTTTAAAGAAGATGCTTAATTACTTATATAATTGTAGGACTAGATTAGTTGGAAGCATGTTGTTTTAGAGAGTAGGTTAGGATACTTACTACTGTGTGAGAATTTTGTAATATTTGCCACAAGTAGTGATGAAACTAGCTCTCTATGGTGTATATGCTCTTCATTCATACTAATTGTAGTCCTCATTATCATCATTTCTAATACTCTTAGCTTGCTAGTAGATATTGTTCCTTTGCTTGATTAAATCATATTCTGGAAAGATATATTCAGATTAATTATTATTATTCTAATTATATATATTTTGTATATTATATCATCTTACTCTGCCTTCTAATTACTATTATCTTTGTCTGCAAAAGAAGGTTTAGAGAACAATAACTTGTGTATTTGATTTTTAAGTTGATAAGTAGAATACTAAATTATATCTTATTAAAAGTTATATTCTTTCTGTGTAAGATGACTTATCTTGTTATTAAATATAGGCATATCATTGAAAAATTAGGCATTTTATCATTGGTGCAGATAGGCCCTGCTCTGCTCCAAGATTGAATCTTCATATTATATGTAGTGGTTTCTTAGCTGTTATTACTATTTGCCATTGTTAATACACAAATCGTGGGTCGTTTTTATTTATGCAATAACTCTATCTGTAGAATCAATTCTCATTGAATTTTTAACTACCACTTCCCTGCAAATTCCTCCCATCATGCTTTCAGCCATAAGCATAACCTTGGCAGGCATTATGCTGTCACTTATTGCGGCTTTTTTTATGAAAAAGAAAGGAATATCTACGCTATTCTCAAAATCATGGAAAAATCTCATTTTGGCTTGTTTCTTGCTAGCAATTGGGATATTTACATGGTATGATTCTATTAGCCGAATTGGCGCCTCAAAAGAAGCCCTTATTGCTGGTCCTCTTGAAATTGTTATTATAGTTGTTTTAGCACGAATTTTCTTGAATGAGAATTTAGATAGAATTCGAGTTATTGGTATTGTTCTGGCATTAATTGGATTCTTAATGGCGGTAGCAAGTGATGCAGGAGATGTTCTTGATGACCATGGTATAGGGACAGTAATAACATCGCCGTCAACATTAATTACCTTTGGTGATATAGAAGCAATTTTTTCAGCCCTTGGATTTGCAATTGGCGTTCTCTTTTTAACCAAACTTGTTTCAATACATTCATCTATAGAAGTGGCAGGAGCCTCCATGCTAGTCTCTGGATTAATTTTGGTTGCTTTTATGATTGGGTTTTTGTATGAATCTCAAGAAATATTATCATCATCAGCCTGGGGGTCTTCATTTCAGCAACAGCCATTGATAATTACTATTATAATATTACTCCTCTTTTCATTTCTTCCTTTTATTGGATCACTATGTTATACTACTGGCTTAAGCAAAATAGGAGCATCTATTACAGCAACGATAGGGTCTTCCAGTATTCTTATTACTGTCTTAATACAAATAATACTGAAAGAATTAGGAATCACGAGTAATTTACCTGAAAATATATTTCTTGCTATTCTGGGAGGTGTTTTAGGATTTCTCGGAATATATGTAATTCACATGCATACTCGTTATCTATCAATTATTCCAAGGAGAAAACAATAAGCGATCTTACCTATCCGTATTAGACTTGATTATGAATATACTTCATCTTTTTACTATGACTACAGAGCAATGTGCATACGTTACAATTGCTGACGCAATACTGCCAGGTAATATCTTTAATCCTGTTCTTCCTCTATTTTCTACTATGTTAAACCTATATTATTACTTTCAGCATATTGTAAGATTTAAGGAATAAAGATGCTCATATGATACAAGTCGATCTATAATAATTTATGAACCGCGTTATTGAATACCAAGTAGCAGTTTTTGATAGAATAAAGAACAAACTGTTTCGGATTAAGGTAGTTAGTAGTTGAACCTATAGATAAAAGACAATAATTCATTCTTAGAATTCATATATTTCTCTTAGAAAGAAACATGTATGTAAGTAGTAGTGCTGTAATTTAAAATACTCTATTGTCCAATGCATCACTAAATGGTAAAGCCTTTTAATAAATTATTTATTTACAAATCATAGGGAAGACAACCATTGCCATAAATGCTTGTGCCTAAAATTAATTCAATAATTTCCATATTATTTTTGTATTAACTATGATCGTGCAATTGCATGTGTGCTTGCATTGTTGATTCAGAATATTTTTTTAGTAATTCATTGTTTTCAAAAAAGATAGTAGCATCGCCATGGAAGAATATGCGTCTGTTAACACATGCAATCTTATTTGCAAGTTTTTTTACTGCGTCTAGATCATGAGAGGCCCATATTATCGTGATCTTATTCTCTTCATTTAATTTCTTTAGCAAAATATAAAATTTGTTCTGTGTTTCCAGATCAATTCCTGTAACTGGTTCGTCAAGTATTAACAATTCTGGTTCATTTGCTAGAGCTTTTGCAATGAGAACCCGTTGTTGCTGTCCACCGGATAATTCGCCAATTCTTTTGGTTTTCTGATCAAATAATCCTACCGTTTCGATAGCATAATTTATTTTGTTTTTGGATGGTCTTCTACTAGTAATTCCTAATGAAACAATTTCTTCAACTGTTGCAGGGAAGCCTTGATCTATTGAATTTTTCTGTGGGATATAACCTATCTTTTGAAGTATATTTCTATTTTTACGAATATCCTCACCAAAGAATGTAATTCTGCCTTGATAGTCTTCCAGTAATCCAAGCATTGAACGAAATAGAGTAGTTTTGCCGGCACCATTAGGACCAATTATTCCTACAAAATCGCCTTTGTCTACTGTAAATGAAATGTTTTCAAGAACAAGAGCCGAATTAAATCCATAAGAGACATTGTCAATATTTACTACTTGCAATCCCTCTCCACCTTTAGGATAGCACATTATGATCCATTCTTTTTATATAACCAATACCTTTTTTTTCTTCCTGATGTGCTCTCTTTATAGAATTTAAAATAAGTACCTGACTATTAGCAGTCTCTTCAATACAATTTGCCAAGTCAGAATGGATTAACTCATTATAATAAATAATATCGGTTTTCAATTGATCTATCATTTTGATTAATTACAATCTTTTTATTAATGTATCTTCTAATCCAAATCCTAGTAAATTGTGTTGATGTACTATTTTTTATATAGATTGGCTGAATAAATTATGGAATACAATAAAGTCTGACTGCCCACAATATGAAAATTTCATTTTAATAACTTATTCAAGATATTAACCTAATAATATAATAACTAATTTAGAATTGATTTTGTTTAGATAGATGGTTCTGATTAATGCAATTGGCATAACCAAAACAATTTCGACTATGCTGATTTATTGTCATCAAATTGAGATTGTTTGTATATTTAAGAATGTAATTTAATAATAATAAATGTATATTTATATATAAATATCTTAATAATATATTGGCAATAGTAAGTATATCACTCAATCAAGAGATCCTATCGGAGATAGATAAATTACAAAATGTTCTTGGTTTTTCAGGACGATCAGAAATTGTTCGGGCAGGAATTCGAAATCTGTTAGCAGAAGAAAGAGAAAGACAGAATTTAATAGGTCTGATTCATGCTTTATTATTGGTAATCCATGATGAGGAGTCTGATGATGAAGTCTCAGAAACAAGACATGATTATGACAAACTAATCAATACACATTTACACAGTAAAATCGATAGAGACCGATGTCTAGAGATATTTCTTCTTAGGGGTGAGGCAAATGAAATTAGAGAAATGACTAAGAAATTTCAATCTAATAAAAAGATGGATCATACAAAATTAGTTGTAATGTAGAAATCTATGATTTTGTAATTGTAGCCTTAATATATGCAAGATATAAATGGTACCTTATTTATGACCTATTCTTTCTAATAGTTCAGAAACTTCAGTCATGGTAGCCGGTTGTGCATGCGGATTCCTAATGTAAAGTGAGGAGAATACATTTGCATAAATTAGCCGTTCTTCAGCATCTAATCCTGCTAAATAGCCAATAATATCAGCAGCATCCCAAGAATCGCCAGCGCCAGTTAGAGTTTGTGCCTCAACTTTGATTGCATGTACAAATTCAGTTTCCTTTCCGTTCGACCACGCTGCACCTATCCTAGTATGTAAGTCAATACTAATTCCAATTTTTTCTGCAAGTTTTTTTGCAGCATTTCTTACACTAGTCTGGCTATAGCACTCTAAGAGAAGTGGATCAATTCCAACTGCTTCTGCAAGAGAATTACATTCATTTTCGTTTATGCTTAGAACGTCAGTGATATAGGCAATTTTTATCATTGACTCTAAAAATTCTTGTTTTCTTGTCCCGATATCGGCAGGATCTATAAAATGTAGAGCCTTTGGAGAATTGGCGAATACATGTTCTGCCAATTGTGTTCCTTTAGAATTACTAGCCCAGTTAACTACTATTACTGCATCTGCATTATTCAAAATTTTTAGGTCATCTGCAGAATCAATCCGTTCAGGACCAAAATTTGCATTATCTCCAATGTCACTTACCATAACATTTACTTTAGAGTACGTTTCATCTTGAAATTCAAACGATGTAGTACGACCATGTTTTCCATTTATTATTTGAAGATTCGATCTATCTCCAAATTTTGAGAATATTTGTCTTATTATAGCAGAGCCAATGTCATCTGCAATAGTAAATAGAGTGACCTTTGCACCTAGACTTGCAAGGCAATATGCAACATTTACTGCATTTCCTCCTTTTACATCCACAGTCGGAATACCGCGGATACTGCCACCTCCAAACCTTGCTTTATCTGCTAAAGCATTAAAGAACTCTTTTTTTGAGTTTAATTTTATTAGACGGTCAACAAAAAAATCAGACATTACAACTATAGAATTCATATAAGAATAGTAACTTTCTATCTTTTTTATTATTGTAGATTTAAATTGATAGCACCAAAAATAATATAATTTTACATTATTTATCTTTTAGGAAAATCAGAAATTACTTGTTGAAAAATCTGATAAAATTAAATATATGATTTTCTTTTAATACGGAATAATCAAAACGGATGTTAATCGATAACAGGAGTATTTTATTAAATACTAATAGTAAAGATATACATTTGCTTAATCTTCACCAGATTTTTCCCTTGAATTAACTGTTATGATTAGTTCTCTTCCCATTATAACTTTATAAAGAAATGAGTATTGGACATGAAGTATTTTTATTCCATATCCATGCCGCCCATGCCGCCCATGCCGCCCATGCCGCCCATGCCGCCCATGCCGCCCATACCACCAGGTGGAGCAGCAGGCATTTTGGATTTACCAGAGGAGATCACATCATCGATTCTCAATATCATACAGGCTGCTTCAGTAGCAGATTTAAGAATTTGCTCCTTCACTACAACTGGTTCTAGCACATTTTGT
>JAREAI010000176.1:0-5573 GCA_029240435.1 Nitrososphaeraceae archaeon
AAGGAGCAAAGCACAAAAAGAAGAGTTTGCTAAGGCAATAACAGATGCAGCAGTTCAAATTTTAGGAACAAAGGCTGAGCATGTAATCATCGTTTATAATGAAAATTCTAAGGAAAACTGGTTTCTTTCGGGTAAATCATTATAGGTCAGTTTATCATTTTTTGATTAAATTCCTGTAGGTTTTCTTCGCTCCCTGTCTTCCTTGATTGGATATGAATTGGTCAGGTCTAAAAATTCAAAGGAGCAAACTGTAGATATTCAGTATTTGCGAATATATCTATTTTATAGTCTTTATTTCTCCTTTTTCCTTGATATCCTTTATGAAATTTTCCAGTTTTCCAAGGGTTTTAGGCTGCAGATAATGTTCTATGCCTTCGGCGTCCTTGTTAGCAGTGTCTTCATCTACACCAATAATTTTCAGAAATTCTGCAAGTAAACCGTGCCTCTCACGAATACTCTTCGCAACTAGAATCCCTTTCTCCGTAAGTCTTATTCCCCTGTATTTTTCATAATTCAGATGACCACTTTCATTTAGTTTTTGGACCATCTTGGTTACGCTTGGAGAACTGACGTTTAGATATTCCGAAATATCTATAGTAGTAGCATATCCTTTGTACTGAATTAGCTCGTAAATAACCTCTAAGTAGTCCTCCATTCTTGCCGTACGATAGTCTTCTTCTTTCTTTGTATGATTAGCATAACGGATCGATTCGAGCCGAGTATCTTTGGGCAGCATTGATCCGCTATTCAAATTACTAACCGACCAATTCCTATTATCATATTAACTTATTTATTACTTCTTACCAAATATCTCACTGCTATACACCTTTTCATACATTATTGTCCTTCCTACCCTAAACTCAGTTATAGTAGGTTTATTCATTGAAAGGATATTCTTGGCTTTCTCATTATTAGCCTTAAATCATGAATAACGATCATATAGGCATCGGTTCATTTATGAGTTAACGCCATGAATGTATTTGTATTTCTCATACTGGTTAATCTTGCTATTCTGCCCGAAGGAAGCGTACGTGATGAGGGTGTATTTTTTACTCTTATCTTTATATTGGTTGCATTTATCATTGTTGCAATTTATTTGAGGAGAAGAAATAGGTAAATCTAGGTAAAGACTTTCAAGCACCCAAAACTAAAACTAAAAGTAGTTAAAGTATCATTTGTATTATGCTATACTCATGCTCCCTCTGGTAAAAACTAGTTCAAACTTAACACAATATTCAATTTGATTTTCTAAACAGATAGCGATAGTCTGAGTCAATATCGTGTCTCAACGCCCGGTAATCGGGTGTTGTATATTAAGATCATTATATTAATAATAGAACCTAGTGAAAATGTCAAAGGTAATATGTAGAATCTGTGGTCACAAAGAGGAATATCATTACAAGAAAGAACCAGTCGGTGATCTACCACTTCCCAACATAGGATGCAATCAATGCAACAGTGAGTACCGTGCGTGTCCAGGGTTCTCTAGGAAAAAATAATAAAATGAATGAGTTTCATTGAGACTATAATGTAGGGCTCTTGTATCAGTCATAGAAATGCTATTATTCGGGCCTGCCCTTTTTGACAATCTGTCTGACAGTTTTGCCTGTCGGAGTTTTTGGTAGGTCATCTACAAATTTTATTTCTTTAGGGCATGCAAACTTGCCAATACTATTTTCAATACACTGCATAATTTCACTTTTTAACCTACTTACGCCTTCTCTATCTCTGATACAATTTTCATATTCCTTTTTCAGGACCACATGTGCAACGATTGACTGTCCTTTTAGTTCATCGGGTACCCCCATTACCATGGCCCCTGCTGCCGCTGGATGGACGGCAATGGCAGCCTCAATCTCAACACTTCCTATTCTATGTCCAGAAATTTTGATTACGTCATCTGCTCTTCCCAAGATATACCACAATCCGTCGGAATCGATGGATACTACATCACCGTGATACCAGACATTCCTATATTTTGACCAATATAGCTCGTTAAACTTTTTACGGTTTTTCAAAATTCCCCTTGTCATCGAGGGCCATGGTTTCTTAATAACAAGATAGCCTTGCCTAGCTGATTTACCTTCATCATCAAATACATCTGCGTCAAAACCGGGGACGGGCAATCCCACCGTACATGGTTTGGGAGGCATAGATGGCACACAACTGACAATAGCTCCACCTATTTCGGTTCCGCCCGATAAGTTAATTACCGGACATTGTTTTTTTCCAATATTCTCAAAATACCATATCCAAGCTTCCTTGTTTATTACTTCTCCAGTCGTAGCCAAGATTCTTAACGAACTTAAGTCATAATTATTCACATTAGTATTATTTTTCATAAAAAGCCTTATTGCTGTTGGCGCAGCACCGAATATTGTTACTTTGTGTTTTGATATTAGTTTGCACCATGTGTCTGATTCAGGATAATCCAATGCGTCATCATAAACTAAGGCGGTTCCACCGATCATAGAACTCCCATATACAACCCACGTCTGCCCAGTAATCCAACCAATATCTGCGTACCAAAATAAAATATCATTTGCTTTCATATCAATTAAATAAGCCGTCTGTTGTGCAGCAACTATCATAAAGCCTCCATGGGTCTGTATCGTTCCCTTTGGTTTGCCAGTTGTGCCCGACGTATACAGAATAAAGAGAGAATCTTCTGAACTCATCGGCTCCGTCTTACAATGCTCTCTTTTCAACGGTGAATTTTTGATAAAACTTTTGTAACTGATCAATTTACTATTACCATCAAATTCTTCAGACCCTTTTTTTTCTAATTCTTCCTTTTCCTCAACGACAATTATTTTAGAGATATCTGAATTTAAGAGCTGTATCCATTGTTTCCTAAGGTTGATAGTTACGGAACGACGCTGCATTTTATTTGCGGTAATTAATATCTTAGCTCCAGCATCATTAAGACGAGAACGCACCGCTTGAGCATTAAACCCTGAAAAAATAGTTGTATGAACAGCACCAATCTTAGAACAAGCAAAGATTGCAAATATTGCCTCAGGAATTAAAGGCATGTATATTCCAACAGTATCACCTTTCTTAATGCCTGCATCTTTTAATGCACACGAAAGCAGATTTACCTCATAGGCAAGTTCCTTATACGAAACCCTTCTTGTAGTTCCATTCGCATTTTCAAAAATGTATGCAATTTTGTTTGGTTGACTTTTTACATGTCTATCTATTGCATTAGAAATAATATTGCATTTGCCGCCGGTAAACCATTTCGTATTGGAAATTCCATGTGATTGGTCGATAAGACGATCATATTTTCTGAACCATTTCAAATTGAGATCTCTATCTACTGCATCCCAGTACCATTCTGTGTTTTTGTTTGACTTTTGTATAAGTTGTTGATAACTAGTAATTTTATACTTTTTCATAAAGTGCAAAACATTTGAGTCAGCAAACCTTTTGTTATTAATATATGCAGGATTTTGGTTATTGATGATTGCCAATACTGCTGGCATTATAAAATTCCTATTTAATATTTAAACAATAATAAATCAAGAGATCTTGTACTTAATATTCTGAGCATAATTGTACTAAATACGAATTAATCTGTATTGTATAATTGATATAGTTGACATTGACATTAAACTAAACTGATGAAAATGAAGTTAACCACCAACTTCGATAGAGCTATTACATCCTGACTTGAGAAGATATGACAAGACAATTAATCCTTATATCAGAATAACTTAGATGGCAACATTGGAACCTGTAACACCCTATCTTCGTTCTCATAAAATTTGGAAGTTCAGATCCCATTGATTTGCTTAGGAATTTCATTAAATACTATATAGTGCAGCATCAGTATACAATGTCTATCAGAATAAAAGGAGCAATATTTGCAATCGTTGCGGCAATAGCTACTGTGGGAATAACATCCGGGCTAGCAAACTCAGCAATGGCCCAAGAACAGAAATTTGTTGCAACACTTTCAGCACAAGAAGAAGTTCCACCTACGAACTCACAAGCAACGGGTATGGCAGAAGTGACGGTAACTGGAGAGAGCGCAGAGTATAGCGTTAATGCTACAAACATACAAGGCGTTACTGCAGGACACATCCACAGCGGTAAGCAAGGAGAGAATGGCCCAATAGTAGTAACATTATTCAAAAATGAATCTCCGACCAACGAAGTATCAGAAACTGGTTCTGTAACAGCTGATAAACTGGAAGGACCAATGGCTGGAAAACAATTAACTGATTTAGTAACTGCAATGAACAATGGGACAACGTACGTCAATATTCATACTGAACAAAACCCCAATGGAGAAATCAGAGGACAAATAACAAGCAGCCAGTAACCCAGGGAAACAATGACTAAAAATCAGTCAGTATTTCTAAATCTCTCTTTCTTTTATTTTGTTATTATGATCGTTCATGTCTTTTATTAATTATTTTTTAATTACCACATTGCATAGGAATTTTATTCTACTTAACCAATGCCTGAATATTTTTACGATAGATGTCAAGTCGACGATTCTTCAAGAGTGGTAAAGATTCTCTTACCTTCATAACTCTAGATTTATCGATTTCTACGACATTCATTCCCTGTTTGTCTCCCATATCTAAGAGGACTGTGCCAAATGGATCTGCAACCATACTTCTTCCTGAAAAGATATTACCAACCTGATCTGGTGCGATTATGTAAGAACCATTCTCAATAGCTCTTGCCATAATCATTGTCCTCCAATGGTCCTCCTTCATAATACCGTAAACCCAAGCAGAAGGTACCACTAATATATCTGCACCATTTACTGTAAGAATTCTAGACATTTCAGGAAAACGAATATCATAGCAAATCATAAGCCCTATATTCCCTACTGAGGTCGAAACAGGTTTTTCTATGACATTCCCCTGAATCAATTTGTCAGATTCCCTGAAACCTAGGGCATTATAAAGATGTAATTTGCGGTATACAGAGGTTATTTGACCTTTATTGTTTATTATAACTGCGGTGTCATATACTTTAAATTCATTTTTGTTTTTATTCCTTTCATAAACTGTGGCTATAACGCCGATCTTGTTCCTTTTTGCAGATCTACACAAAGCTGAGACAAAATTTCCTCCATCAATATATTCCGCTACATTATTAGCCAAATCTTTTGGTGACTGTTTTAGAGGTGAAAATGCCATTTGAAATTCTGGAAAGCATATTAAAGATGCATTTCTATCTGCAGCCTTGCTGATAAAGTCAACTGATGCCTTCAGATTTTCTTCTTTGTTCTCGGATGATCTCATCTGTACTAATGCAACAATTGAGTGGTTGCTATGCGTCACTTCAAATCAAAAAAGTATTCATCTATCAATATAATAAAACGTTTTCTAGGTGAAAAAACAGTATTCGAAAGCTACCAGAATAAGAAAGAAGAGAAGTTGGAATTGGGCAAAATGTTTGGAGTCTTGTGAGTCCTTTTAGTCGATCCAAGCAGATCTTAAATAGTATTGGCTTTAATCAAATAGGCTAGGGTTCAGGACCCAAGGTATTTAGTCTCTATGTAGGTAACAAAGTAATCCGGGTTATAGCCTTCATTTAAGGTATTATTA
>JAREAI010000177.1:0-5572 GCA_029240435.1 Nitrososphaeraceae archaeon
CGTTTGTAAGCGTTAAATTTGCTATTACCGCTTGGATTGATGGATCTTCTATAGTACTTTTAAGTTCTGCTGTGCTGTTTGTATTTTGAGCTATAAATCCAGATGGATACGAGGATGTTTTTATTAATGTTCCATCTGATGCATATAGTTTCATAACTGCGTTTATTGTTTGACCTACAATTGAGGAGTTCTGGACCGTATAACTTGCCAATACTTTGACCTGATTTCCACCGCCTAGTGAAAGAGGAGTAAAAGTTGAGTTATCTATTGAAAGTACAGCCTCTTGCCCATGGTTTGCATATGCGCTTTGGCTAATTGCTAATGAGGATAAGAATGATGATATTGATGAAGTAGGAGTTTGCTGTAATAGTACTAATATTGATACTACAGCCAATATTACTATAATAAATGCTGGCAAAGGAAATAGCCTTCGTAATAACGTTTCATTTTCTCTTCTTGGGAATCTGGCGACCATCAGTATGTATGCCTTTAACAATAAGAACATTAGAGCAATATCTAAATTATGCGATTGATTTAAGTTGACACTTCTAATAACAAACTCTTTCTCATCCATGTGTCTTTTTGGTCTTTGTCAGTGGTTGAATTCTTAACTTTCATTTATCTAATTTGCATAGCCGTTCTTACAAACGAGACGCAGGATTATTATGCAAAGAGAACTACAAACATTTTCGAGTAACTATGTCATGCTGGTCGTTGTTTGGACTTCCAGCAGGACACTATTATCCAACCTCTCATGGTATGATACGGCTTTCAGATAAGGAGATAAGTGCGAGATGATTATTAATATATGAAGGAAGCAGAGGAAACAAGGACAGTTTATGTAGGCAATAGGTATTGACCAGACACATCTGCCTATTTGCCCTATTTTGGCAGGCAGGCTTGTACCGTTACTTGCTCACATCGCTGCCCTTTTTGCATTGTATCCAATATCTTACCCACTAACTATTAGAAGAATCTTCGTAAAAGTCGCAACCAAGCGAGATGGACTGGCTTCTACTCTACGATCATGCGAGGTAACAAGTACCTTTTGATAGTTAAAACCAAGACATGCTTATCAAGATGCATTGGTTGAGACATTCGCCTCAGGTGTTATTTATAAAGTACGGTACTTTACGGTAGTTTACTATTGACTATGATTTTATTGACTTGTCATGTATGCAGAAGAAAAGAACAACGAATGTGTTATGCAAATGATTGAAGGATGGATATTTGATGCTTATCCTCTGGCAGATAAAATGGTTATTTGGATCAAAGAAAAAAATCAGAATAAAATCGTCAGATTGCAGGACTCCAACTGGAAATATTCTGTCTATGTTGCTGCAGAGTGCAGGGACGAATTAATATCCCTCTCAGAACAACCGACAATCAGGGAAGGAGTTAATGATTATGAATTTGTTTCAAAATATGAAAAAATTACAGATACCAATAAATCTACAGTACTAAAGCTATCATTAAATTATCCCACTAAAGCATTAACTTTAGCTAAACAGATTCAAGCTTTTGGTGGAAGGTTTGATCGGTTTCGATTATATAATGCGGATCTGTTACCAGCTCAATACTATTTTTATGACAAAGACCTATTTCCACTTGCTTTTGGTAGTTTTGGTAATTCAGCAGGAAAAGCAGAAAGCTTTAAAGTACAAGATAATGTTTATGCACCTGATTATCAGGTTCCTATCTTTAAAGGAATTCACTTAAGAATTAATCTAAAGATGGAAGGAAAGATACCTAAGCCAACAGATAGAATCAAGTCGGTTTCAATTCAAACTCAGAATGACATTTTTCAAATTCAAAAAGAATCAGAAGTATCTACTATTGAGGAACTTATGGAAGAGGTGAATACGAAGATTGACCCAGACTTTGTGTTTACAGATGATGGAGATTCATTTACTTTTCCTCATCTAATTTACAGAGCTGAAGTAAACGACATACCTTTGATTATGAGTAGAGAATCAATACCATTAAAGAAACCAGATAGCAAGGGCTCGAGTTATATCTCCTATGGAAAAATATACTTTAAACCTACTACTACAAAGTTGTTAGGTCGTATACACATAGATGTAAGCAATTCTTTTTTCTTAGAGGAAGGGACTAATGGAGGTGGATTACATGGTTTATATGAAATAAGCAGACTATGTAGAATGCCTCTTCATACAGCTTCAAGAGCATCCATTGGAAGATGTTTAAGTAGTCTGCAATTCTATTATGCCACAAAAAAAGATATACTAATACCCTGGAAGCCAACATTAGCAGAACATTTCAAAAGCTTTGAAGAACTATTGATAGCGGATAGAGGTGGATTTATTTTTGAACCAGAATTAGGAGTACATGAACAAGCAGCTGAATTTGATTTTGTTTCTCTTTATCCAAATATTATGCTCCAGAAGAATATATCCGCTGAAACTGTGCATTGCTATTGTTGTCCAAATTCTAAGCTCAGAGTACCTGAATTAGATTATAATGTTTGTGAAAAGAGTACAGGAATTGTACCCACTTCTCTTGGAATTGTATTAGAAAAACGTGCGTCATATAAGAAATTAAAAGAAGATATTAATATTAATAAATCCCTAAAAGCGATTTATGATGCAAGGCAATCAGCATTAAAATGGATTCTGGTAACTTCTTTTGGTTATCTTGGATTTAACAATGCAAAGTTTGGAAGAATTGATGCTCATATATCAGTATGTGCTTTTGATAGACAAATATTTTTAAAGGTAGCCAAGGCAACCGAAAAATATGGATTTAGGATTATTCATGGAATAGTAGATTCTATATGGATTCAGAAGAAAGGTACTAAGCAACGAGATTATTTAGAGTTGAAGGAAGCAATTGAAGACAAGATAGGATTTAGTATATCTTTTGAGGGTATATACAGATGGATTGTATTTCCCCCTTCTAAAGTGAATAATAATTTGCCAGTAGTTAACCGTTATTTTGGTGCATTTGAAGATAGTAATATTAAGATAAGAGGGATAGAAACAAGAAGACGTGATACTCCTTCTCTATTTGCAAAATTCCAAAACGAAATACTTGAGATAATGGCTAGTGGTCACAATATAGAAGAAGTTAGAAAATTGATACCTAGAGTCTTTGAACATTTCGAAAAATATAGACAACAACTTAAACATCGAAGTATACCACTTGAAGAATTAGCCTTTGCTAAACGACGCTCAAAAAATTTCAATGAATATCAAATTAATAGAAATACTGCTGAAAATGATGCAATGAAATGGTTATACACAGAGGGGAAATTACTTGAGGGAGGACAAATTCTCAGATATATTATAACTAATTATAAAGATAGAAGCCATTCTAAAAGTCTTAATACAAGAAACATACCACTAGCTACACCTTTAGAATTGGTTAATGACAATACCGTGTATGATATAGACAGATATATTGAGCTATTAACTCAAATCTGCAATTCAGTTATAGAACCCTTTAGATAGATTTTTAGAAAAAAGAGGGATACTTTTTCAGTCTTGTAC
Source organism: Nitrososphaeraceae archaeon (assembly GCA_029240435.1). GTDB lineage: Archaea > Thermoproteota > Nitrososphaeria > Nitrososphaerales > Nitrososphaeraceae > JAJNBK01. The sequence continues at coordinate 3,510 of JAREAI010000177.1, forward strand.
AAAGCCTGCATACAAAAGGCCCGTACTTCCCAAAGAATCAAGTCAATAACATTGCAAGAGTCATTGCATATCTTTGACGTCCAATTTTGAAACTGAAATGTTTTATTGTCTCTTTAGGGAGATCGTAGAATTTGAGGCATCGCTAAGAGACTTGTTTTTTCTTGCCAGACGTCTACATAACATTTTAAATGAGTCCAGTATATCTATTTCAACAATGCCTGGCAAATGCTGCAAATCTGGAAAATAGTTATTCAACACGTACAGGTCTTGTAATCTTACTTCTATCTTTATATCATCACTTTTTAGATCGTCTAATGGTGACCGATTTATAACCTGCACTGAACTAGCTAAGTCTTTTTGATTGTCTTCAAGGGGATATTTGCCAGAATGAATCGAATCTTGAACCATTTTACATAATTCAGAGACCTTCATAGATACGTTATAGAAATTAAGACCTCAATTTATAGCAAATCATTTCTTCATCGGCCTGTTGTTTTTATTTAAAGATAGTAGATATCTTTTCGCCATCTGATATGTACATTAAATCATGAAAAATATCATAATCAGCTCTCTTTTTTCATCCAATTCCTATTTTCCAAGTATTCTATTAGTTTTAACATCTGTTCTATTCTTTCTTTTCCCCCTACATTGCTTCTGCAGTTCTCATAATGTCTCATTAGCATATCGTCTTCCTCATCAGAAATACTGCCTTTTTCTTCAATAGTATCAAAGAAGTTATCTTCTTTCCCAGTATGATCAGTTATAAAAACTGCATATGATTTGAGGAACCTTGCAACTGGTTCTCTTCCTAAGTCATTTCCACTTTCCTTCCACTTCTTCAATTCACTTAGAAGCATTCGGGCTATTCTCCTTCCAAGCTCATGTTCAATCAGAAATTTGCGAATATCCTCACCAAATCCATTTTTGTGTCTAGTCTGCGGAAAATACACTTGCTCTTCTTTGCCATGATGAAATCTGTCAACAAATTCCTCGATCACTACAGAAATTATTTCGATATCTTCAAGCGGAATGTCTTCATTAGAGTAAAGTTTGTCTGAACAAGTTTGGGCTATATCTCTTATTCTTCTTGCTGTCTTGTGATCTTGTTTCAGATTCTGAGTAGACTTATTCAAATAATATTACTTTTTTTAACTACAGATAATTTAAGAATAATGGAGACCCAGTATCATATTTGAAGAGCATTTTGCACAGTTCATATTGGTGCCCCTTAGTCTACTTCAGATTCTCTTCCCCATAGCCTTTTGCAATATCATATGGATCAGACCTTGATTTCTCTCCAAATCTTTTCCTATTGGCCCTATTCATCGCTTTATCTCGGGCATATGGTGTAACCTCCATTTTTTTATCTTTGGTACTTGTTACATCTCTTCTCCTCTTCTTATCCTTGTTTACGTCTTTCTTAACTACTAATCCCAATGCCCTTTCAATCTCGTATGTGCTATTGTATTTTTTACCGTCTTGGAGATTATCTTCAATGAATTGTGAAGTAATTTTGGCACTTTTACTACTGATTGTAATGGACTTGCCATCTGCAATGTAATTCTTAATTTGTTCTTTAGTAGCTGGAAACGTCAAACCCTGTAGAAGATTTGCTATTTTAGATGCTTCACTTGTATTAACAGCCTCATTTGTGGCTGGTTCTTGTGTGATATCTCCTACACGCCCGACTGACCTGTGTGACCCATCTGTTACAAAAATCATTATTTCCTAGTGATCACTAGTATCTTATTTCTGATAAGTGTTGTTTTGTTACTATAAATAGTTAAAACTAAAAAAATGCATTGGTATGTATGGTATAAGCTGTTTTGCAGACAAAAACCCTGGTGCGGATGTTTCCAGTTAAAAAAGCGCCATAATATAATGGTCTCTTTACTTCCTCATTAGATCATTATCATATGATATTTTTACTTAAATTACTTATAACTATGTATTTATTGGATGATTTCATAAATGGGTAGTGCATGGTCCACCGTGGCTAGAAAATCCGACACTTTCGATATCATTGATCGTAATTGGGTTTTATCTCCTTTATAGAGCTCTAC